>JAQICG010000448.1 GCA_027858635.1 Gammaproteobacteria bacterium
ATCTGATTTACCCGTACCACAATCAGGGCATACCCAGTCATCAGGAACATCTTCCCAGCGTGTGCCCGGCGCCAGACCATGTTCTTCGTCGCCCAGCTCTTCGTTGTAAATATAACCGCAGGTCAAACAGACCCAACTCTTGTAGTTCATGTTTTATTACCCTCAATACTTAGTTAAAAAGCCTATTATAGCCGCTATTATTGTACCCATTAAACATGCAAAAAAAATAGCCAGTATAAATTTATACTTGATTTGCGTACCCACAAGCATAAACTGCAGACATGAACGAATCTTCCCTCCCTGTTGTTATGTGTTTTTCCGGCCTTGACCCTTCCGGGGGCGCGGGCATACAGGCAGACATTGAAGCCGTTAGCAGTCACGGCTGCATGGCTGCTCCGATTGTTACCGCCGCCACGGTACAGGATACCCGACGCGTGATGTCTTTTCTGCCGATGCCGGCCGATTTAATCATCGAGCAGGCCCGCGCCATTCTAGAAGACATGCCGGTAAGCGTCATTAAAATCGGTATGGTGGGCAGCGCCGAGGTTGCACAGGCGATTCATACCATACTGACCGACTATCCCGACATTAAGGTGGTTTACGACCCGGTCTTCAGCGCCGAAGGTAATCAGTCGCTCAGCAGCAGCAATCTAATCGATAATGTGCGTGAGCTACTGCTGCCACTGACCACGGTGCTAACGCCTAATGTTTTTGAAGCCCACGCGCTGGTACCCGGCTCGGATACCGCGCCGGCGGCGGCCATGGCGCTGCTGGAAACTCAGTGCGAATTCGTGCTGCTCACCGGCACCCACGCCAAAACCACCGATGTCGTGCATACGCTGTACAGCAATCACCGCGCGCTCGAACAGTTTCATTACCAGCGCCTGCCGCACAAATACCACGGCTCCGGCTGCACCCTCGCCGCCAGCGTGGCCGCGCTGCTGGCGGTTGGTCATGAAACCCTCAGTGCGGTGCACAATGCGCTCGATTACACCCACAAATCCCTGATCCATGCACGACTGATCGGCATGGGCCAGTACCATCCCGATCGTTTCTTCTGGCTGCATAATCCAGAAGCAACAAAAGCAAGCTGAGACCGGACTATTGACTACAAGGCCGCTGCATGGGCTTTATGCCATCACCGATGAAACACTGATGCCCGAACGGGATTTCCTGTCCATGGCTGAGCAGGCATTGCTGGGTGGTGCCCGCCTGATTCAATATCGCGATAAAACCGGCAGCAATGAAAAACGCCTGGCGCAGGCTGGCGCACTCAAAAGCCTCTGCCAACAGCTCAATGCCCTGCTGATTATCAATGATGACATCGAGCTGGCCGATGCGGTGCAGGCCCACGGCGTACACCTGGGCAGAGATGACAGTGCCATTCACGCAGCCCGTCTGCTACTGGGCCCCGATGCGGTGATCGGCGTCTCCTGTTACGATCAGCTCGAGCTGGCACAGGCCGCGGAAAAAGTCGGAGTCGACTACATTGCCTTTGGTGCCTTCTTCCCCTCCGTTACCAAGCCCGAGGCACGCGCCGCCAGTCTGGAACTTCTCACCGCCGCAAAACAGCAGCTGTACACCCCCGTCTGCACCATCGGCGGCATTACCGCAAAAAATGCCGCAACGCTGGTTGAGCATGGTGCGGATATGACCGCGGTGATCAGTGATCTTTTCGCCAGTGACGACATTCACCACACAGCCTCACAAATTTCACGTCTATTCGGTTAAAATCACCTTCTATTTTTAAACAGCCCGGCGGATTCATCAATTTGCGCGAAGCGCGTGCATGATTCATGAAGCCGCCGGGCTGGCATTTGTTAATTTTTAACATCGTCACACGAGTACACGCTATGAGCACCATGACCGAACAATTTCAGGCCGCACAAAAACACATTCCCGGCGGTGTTAACTCCCCGGTTCGGGCATTTCGCAGCGTGGGCGGCGATCCGGTTTTCATCGAACGAGCCAAAGGTGCTTATATTTACGATACCCAGGGCAAGCAGTACATCGATTATGTCGGCTCCTGGGGACCGATGATTCTGGGCCACGCCCACCCCGATGTGATCAATGCGGTAAAAACCGCAGCGGACCACGGCCTCAGTTTTGGCGCGCCCACCGAAATCGAAACCGTGATGGCCGACAGGATCTGCGAGATCGTGCCCTCCATGGACATGGTGCGCATGGTCAGTTCAGGCACCGAAGCGACCATGAGCGCGATTCGTCTGGCACGCGGCTACACCGGCCGCGACAAAATCATCAAGTTTGAAGGCTGCTACCACGGCCATTCCGACTCGCTGCTGGTCAAGGCCGGCTCCGGCGCGCTGACCCTGGGCGTGCCCAACTCCCCCGGCGTACCCGCCAGCCTGGCCGAACATACGCTGACCCTGCCCTACAATAATCTGGAAAAAGTCGCCGAAACACTGGCGGCACTGGGCGATGAAATTGCCTGCATTATCATCGAACCGGTGGCCGGCAACATGAATTGCATTCCGCCGGTCGATGGCTTTTTGCAGGGCGTGCGCGAGCTATGCACACAGCACAATGTCGTGCTGATTTTTGATGAAGTCATGACCGGTTTCCGCGTTGCCCTGGGCGGCGCGCAAGGCCATTACGGCATCGTCCCTGACCTCACCACACTGGGCAAGGTCATCGGCGGCGGCATGCCGGTCGGCGCCTTTGGCGGCAAGCGCGAGATCATGGAACAAATCGCCCCGCTGGGTCCGGTCTATCAGGCCGGTACTTTATCGGGCAACCCCATCGCCATGAGCGCGGGCCTGAAAACGCTGGAGCTTATCTCCGCACCCGGTTTTTTCGAGCAGCTGTCGGAA
>JAQICG010000047.1 GCA_027858635.1 Gammaproteobacteria bacterium
TGGCTTTCGCCAAAAGAGACGCAGCGGAAGAGGATATTTACGATTTCGAGACCGATTCCTACAGCGCCACTGTCAATTACGGTATTCCTCTGAGCGAATATTCTACTTTACGACTGGGTTATGGCCTGAGCCATGTTGAGCTGAAGCTGTCCAGCTTTAATCCCTCGCTTGACGCCACCTCTTTTGTTGCCGACCACGGCGACAGTTATGACAATCTGCTGCTCAGCGCCAGTTATACCTACGATACGCGTAACAGGACGGTATTTGCCACTAAAGGCAGCTCGCAGACGGTGGCCATGAATCTATCAACGCCGGGTAGTGACCTTGAGTTCTATAAGCTCTCTTACGTCACCAGTTTTTATTTGGGTCTGAGTGAGGACTTAACGCTGTTGTTGCGCTCTAATCTGGCTTATGGTAACGGCTATGCGGATTTAGACGGTCTTCCCTTCTACGAGCGATATTTTGCCGGTGGCTTGCGGACGGTTCGAGGCTATGACTCCAATTCTCTGGGGCCGCGCGATGACTATGGAAACCCCATTGGTGGTAATATGCGAGCTACGGCAGGGGCCGATCTGATCTTCCCGATCCCCTGTGTCGAAAAGCCGCCATCTTCGGTCAGGTTCAGCGCATTTTATGATGTCGGTAATGTGTACCTCGATACTGCCCCGACTTATAATGCCTCCGAAAGCGGTTTTCAGGCTGAAGAGTTGCGTACCTCGGCAGGGCTGTCAGTTGTCTGGCTGGCACCCATCGGACCTTTGCGCTTTAGCTGGAGCAAGGCACTGAATGATGTTGAAGGCGATAATTTAAAAGTATTTCAATTTAGTATAGGTTCTTTCTTTTAAGGAGATGATTATGAAAAAAATTATTACAGCAACACTATTTTCCCTGGCAGTTTGCAGCAATGCAATCGCCGCCAGTGATCTTAAAATCGGTTATGTCAGTGTAGAAAAATTACTGACACAGGCGCCACAGGTTGAAGCCGTTAATACCGCTATGATTGAACGCTTTGGTAGCAAGAAAGATGATCTGCAAAAGATGGAAAATGAAATAAAATCCATGCAGGAAAATTATAAGCGTAATGAACTTGTCATGACCGAAGACAAGCTAGACGAACTTAAGAATAAACTGATCGCCAAGCTGCAAACATTTAAACAAATGGAAGCGGCGTTGAATCAGGAAGTTTCAACCATGCGCAGTCAGCAGTTGGCGATTCTGCAAAAATCAGTTCGTTATATTATTAATGAGATTGCGAAAAAAGAGAAGTACGATCTGGTCTTGAGTGAAGGCGTGGTATTTGCCGCCGACAGACTTGATATCACTGATGTAGTGCTTGAGAGAATGAAAAAAGACTTCAAGAAATAAGTCTGAGCACAATGGCTTATCATTTATCAGAGCTGGCCGGGCGAACGGGCTCGAAACTTGTTGGTGACGACTGCTTGATTGCAGCTATTGCTGAAATCAGCTCAGCGGGTATAGGAGACATCGCGTTCATCTGCAATGCAAAATATGCCGAACATCTTGCTGATACTGGTGCCTCCGCACTTATTATAAAGGCGGAGCTACTACCTGACTGTCCTATTTCTGCTCTGGTGACGGATAATCCGCGCCTGGTCTATGCGAAGGTGGCGAACCTTCTATATCCGCCGAACAACACTGTTCCGGGTATAAGCGTTAACGCTGTTGTTTCTGAGACTGCGAACATTGACGAAACTGCATCGGTTGCTGCCGGTGCGGTCATAGCAGCCGGTGTGCGCATCGGTGCCGGAACTCAGATAAACGCGGGCTGTGTTATTGAAGACGACGTCATCATTGGCTCTAATACACGCATTAACTCGAATGTGACGGTGGGTTATAGCTGTGAAGTAGGTAACGACTGTATTATTCATTCCGGCGTAGTGCTGGGTGCCGATGGATTTGGTTTTGTTAAGGATGGTGATGCTTTTCTGAAAATCCCTCAGATTGGTGCCGTGCACATCGGCAACAATGTTGAAATTGGCGCAAACACAACCATCGACCGCGGTGCCCTGGAAAATACGGTCATCGGCGACGGTGTTAAACTGGATAACCAGATTCAGATCGCCCATGGCGTCACTATCGGTACAAACACGGTGATATCATCTGCTACCGCGATTGCCGGCAGTACGCATATTGGTAGTGGTTGCCTGATTGGCGGTCTGGTCGGTATAGTTGAGCACCTGAATATTACTAATAATGTCGTTATAACCGGACGAACCATGGTGACCCGCTCGATTACACAATCAGGTTCATATTCGTCCAGCACACCGATGGATACGACTGAGAATTGGCGAAAAAACAGCGCACGCTTTCGTCATCTTGATGAACTTGCCAGACGCGTTGCTAAATTGGAAAAAACAAATAAACCAGCCGACTTATAATCTGCTGCATATAATAATAGATAATTAGGAGAGAGATTGTGAGTGAGATGTACATTGATGAAATACGGCGCTTTCTTCCGCACCGTTATCCTTTTTTGTTAATAGATCGCGTACTGGAGTGTGTGCCAGGCGAAGCCCTGACTGCGATTAAAAATGTTTCCGTTAATGAACCCTTTTTCACAGGCCACTTTCCCGAGACACCTATTATGCCCGGCGTGTTAATCATCGAAGCGCTGGCTCAGGCCACCGGCCTGCTGGGATTTCGAACCATGAGTGAAGAGCCGAGCGCCGATCTGCTCTACATGCTGGTCGGTGTTGATGATATACGTTTCAAGCGTCAGGTTGTGCCGGGTGACCAGCTCACGCTGAAAGCGAAGCTTGAACGTCGATCTAAAGTGATCTGGAAGTTCAGCTGTGAAGCCAGTGTTGACGGTCAGATCGTAACTGCCGCTAATTTACTGTGTGCAGCCAAAGGTAAGGAATAGTCAGATGATCAGTCCTCATGCAATTGTAGATTCCTCTGCGATTCTTGCAGAGGATGTTTCAGTGGGTCCATTCAGTATTATCGGCGCCGATGTGGAAATCGACTCGGGAACCATTATCGAATCCCACGTGGTGATTAAGGGGCCGACCAAAATTGGCCGCGATAATCACATTTTTCAGTTTGCATCGGTAGGTGAGCAGCCGCAGGATCTGAAATACGCCGGAGAACCCACCCGTCTGGAGATCGGAGATCGTAATACCATTCGGGAATATGCCACCTTGAACCGGGGTACGGTTGATGACAAGGGTATCACTTCAGTTGGCAACGATAATCTGTTTATGATTTCCAGTCATGTCGCCCACGACTGCCATATTGGGAATAATATTATTATGGCTAATGCCGTGGCGCTGGCCGGTCACGTGCACATTGAGGATTACGCTATTCTGGGTGGCTACACAACCGTGCACCAGTTTACCCGCATCGGTGCGCACAGTTTTTCAGGTTTTGCCACTGCAATAGATCGCGATGTACCGCCTTATTTCACCATCGTCGGCAACCGCGCCCGCGCCTTTGGCA
>JAQICG010000353.1 GCA_027858635.1 Gammaproteobacteria bacterium
CCTTTAGAAAACTCTAGAGCTTCAACAAGACCTTGTTTAATACTATCAAATGATTTACTCATTTTAGGCCTCCATAATTTTTAATAAGTAACGAAGTGAATTTGGTTAGATCGTTACACTCGGATTTAGTTAAATTGGCTTTTTCACCTTTGCCGAACAAGGTTAAAAGAAATAACGGCATAGATTCATTGTGATGGTAGTAGATAACGCGAACACCACCACTTTTACCCTTGCCCTGTGCAGACCATCTTAATTTACGAATACCACCCGTACCTTGCATAATATCGCCTGATGCAGGATGCACTGCTAAGTAATTGATAATGCTTAATCTTTCAGCGCTACTGAGCAATCTTTCAGATTTTCTTAGAAATTCTGGTAGTTCGACTATGGTTTGCATGGTGGCAATAGTAATCCATTGGATTACTGTGTGTCAATATGGTTTTAGGTTAGTCCTGATCTGCAAAAGCGTAACTCACTGAACCGTGGATGCCGGCCAGAAGCACGCCGGCATGACGGGGTGGGAGGTGGGTGTCATTTTCGCGTCTTTCGCGTTCTTCGCGGACAGGTATTTGCTAGAGGGCGAAGTCTCTGATTAATAAGCTGTCATCTCGACAAATGCTACCGGATAGCATTTGAACGTGTGCCTTATACACGGCCCGAAGGGCCAAAGGCAGGATGCTTGAAGTAGCGCAGAGAGAGATCTTTAACTGCTTATGAACTCAAGTGCTAGATTTCTCCTGACGGTCGAAATGACAAATAAAAAGATCAAATACAAGATTTACTGCGGGCATCCTTGCCGTTACGAATGACTTCCTGTCATTCGCCTTGCAGGCCAGCTAAATAATTAGGGTCAGTGAATAATTAGGGTCAGTGTCAATGCCATTAAGTTAAGCTCTAACGTCATAATTACAAAGCACTTTTATAAGCGGAATAATGGATGTCGTTCTTAATACGCGGTTGTTGTTTTGACTTTTTCGCGTCATTAGCGTTTTTCGCGGATAATATGCGAGTCAGACATGCTCAATTCCAGTAATGTGGACGCCCGTAAAAGTCATAAAGCTTGATCTCATAGTGACGGTCGATCGGTTGTGAGGGATCAAACTCGGGACTGTTTTTTATTACCTCGCTGTTGATATTAAGATGTACGTCTCTATCTACCCAATGTACCGCTTCGATCCAGTCCGGTGAGACCAGTACCTTGCGACCGGGCAACCAGTTGCGGATATCCACCACCAGATAGCGCAATACCCAGTTGATATCATCGATCAGAAAGTCATCCACGTGGCCAACCACGCCATCACTGGCGATAATGCGATAACTCTTCACCTCTTCAGTTGAGCGCAGATGACCTTCCTGTGCTTCAATTTCATCCACATCCGGTAGCTCCGGCTCGGGAACCGGATGCACCACACCTGATGAATCCGGGCGAGCCTGCCACATGTTCTGGCTCACCCAGTAAAATGGCAGAGCGTAATATTCGTGATAATCAATTTCGTACTGCCGGGAGACCGGAGCATGTTCTTCCAGCGGTGGACTCTCTTCAATCTGACGACGTGTCAGATCGACCGGAATGCCTTGGTTGACCCAGTCCGGGTTACCCAGAAAAACTGGAGAAATAAGCACCTTGTGCCCCGGTAACCATTTAGCAGTTTTAACCACTGCATAGCGGATGGTCCAGGTCCGATCATCGAACAGAAAATCATGGCATCGACCAAATTCACCGTCCTGGGTGTCGAGTACATAACCTATAATTTCATTAACTCTTCTTAGCATTGATCAATCTCTCCCGGCCTGAGACCGTGACTGCAGGTCTTTAGTGACAATTTCATTGGTAACAGTGACATCAAGATTAAAGCCATAAACACGAGGATCATAGAGCAGTGCATCCTTAACCGCTTCACGCACATCGTCATCAGGACATTGCACATATTTGACTTTGCGCAAGTGACCGTCACGTGCCCATTTTTAGATTTCATCATCGACACTTTCAATACCGCTAATTTTGGCGTTCATGGTGCCGCCGCTTTTTCGCCAGTATGTTGTTCACCATGCCGTTGAGCGTAACGATGCTTTTTCTATGGTATTAAAAAGTACTACAGGATCAGGAATTAACTCATTATTTATATGATCGTTAATCTCGGTATATGAAATGTTGTTGGCTGAAATTGCTTTGCTCGATACCAATAGCATAATGATCATTAATACCAGCAGCCAGAAAAAATTCGATGGGCATATAAATGTTCCGACACGTGGAATTCTCATTGCATTTCTCCTGTTCATACTTACTGATAATAGATTAATGCAGTAGCATGAAACGGTGCATTGAAATTTATCAATTTTTACTTTTCAGGCATTGTGAGCTGAAATATAAACAGAAAATTGTATGATTATGCATCTAAATAATAAGGGTACTAACAAGG
>JAQICG010000231.1 GCA_027858635.1 Gammaproteobacteria bacterium
GCCGGCCCCCATGGTCAACGCGCTGCTACCACACTTGTACAAGTACGGCGTCGATCCAAAAATGATCCATTATGAGAGGTTTGATTTCCGGTGATGCGTATCCTGTTTATCACCAGCACTCTGGTATTCTGGCTCGCCGTGGTCGGCTTCTGGGCCGCCGGTTTCTGGTTCACCGCGCCGATAGCGGAAAGTAACGGAGTGTCGGCCGACCAACCCCGCTACACCCTCGCGGAACTGGCCGTGCACAACCAGGCCGATGACTGCTGGATGGCGATCAACGGTAGCGTCTACGACTTTACTCAATACTTACCACAGCACCCGGCACCGCCGGCGATGATGCTGGACTGGTGCGGCAAGGAAGCCACGCGGGCATTTAACACCAAGACCAAAGGGCGGCCGCATTCCCCGTATGCGGCGCAGCTGTTATCGCAATATCGTATTGGTATGTTGGGTGAGAAATGAACGTTATCGTGATTCACGTGATCGAGCGCGTGTAGCAGTCTCTGCAACGCTACAACATCGAGCTTGCTGGCGCGCTCTGACCTAGAATTCTGTTCACTTCATCGAGATCACCTTTTGCGGCGAAATGGTGCAATCGTCTTGAGCGCATACGGTTCATACAAACACGCAATTATTAACCTTCATAATAAGTCATAGCTTTATGGGTAGTGGGTTCGCGCACCCACTACCTGCCATGTCGTAAATTATTACGAAGATTTGATATTCTTACAAAGACCCAAACATGGATACCGGTCTGCGCCGGTATGACGCATGGCGCTGTATTTCGCAGAACATGGTTAAGGGTTAAAGGGGACGCTACCCTTTTTTATGAAGCGTTTGCCATTATCGAGGGATGCCAAGATTAGCCAGAATAGTTTTTTCGGGTGTGCCGCATCATGTGACCCAGCGTAGCAACCGGCGGGGAAGACGTTTTTTTCAATGATGAGCATCGGAATCAGTATTTGGAATGGTTGGCGGAGTTATTGTCAACGCTATCACGTTGATGGTCCTGGCCTATTGCCTGATGACAAATCATGCCCATCTGGTGATGGTCCCCAGAGCGGAAACCAGACTCCAACAAGCGCTAAAGCCGTTACATATGCGCTATGCGCAACGACTCAACCGGGAACGGGGCTGGAAAGGGCATGTCTGGCAAGGGTGGTATTTCTCATAGCTACTGGATGAGCGATACACCTGGACGGCGATCCGCTATATCGAGCGCAATCCGGTATGGGCGAAGATGGCGAGAAAAGCGGAAAGATATCCCTGGTCGAGTGCCGCCGCACATTGCGGGTTGAAAACAAACAGTGTACTAATAACAAAAGTCAGTTGGCAAAACAATTTCAAGTGATAGAAGACTGGTCAACCTGGCTGGCGGAGGGCGAGCAAACGGAGGAACGCATGAACCTGAGACAGAAGGTAGAAAGGCTTGCCTTGTGGTGCGGAATCATTCATTCGTAAACTGGAACAACGGGTAGGGCGTAGCTTGACAATCAGACCGCAGAGTCGACCCGAAAATGAGACTTAATAAAGATAGAGCCCCCTTTTATGGCCGGTCGCTTTCATCTGCGCCACTGGTGGCCGCACAGCCTGGCTGCCAGTGCGACCTTACGATGCCTCCGGCTGGCAGCGCGCACCCACCTCTCGCCGCTACCGGCCGCGCTGGCTCGAACCTCGCAGCGGTGATTGACTGACCTTCAGCCAGCAGATCCAGGAAACAAGGCACGACAAATGTCATCATGTGATGCATTATTTGATGCATCATTAACTCGTGGGAGGCAGAGCCATGCGTACAACCCTGAACATTGACGACCAGTTGCTGGCGGAGGCTCAGCGTATCTGTGGCGTGACCGAAAAAGCGGCGCTGGTGCGCGAAGGGCTGCGGGCCCTGATTGAGCGTGAGAGCGCCCGCCGCCTGGCCAGGCTGGGCGGCAGTGAGCCGCAACTGGAGTCCATCCCCCGCCGACGCTCGAATAACAAGTGATCCTGGTCGATACCTCGGTCTGGGTCGATCACTTGCGGTCAGGCGACGAGGATCTTGCCATGCTACTTAGCAGTCAGGTGCTGATGCACCCGTTCATATTGGGCGAGCTGGTCTGCGACAACCTGCGCCAGCGGGTGAACGTGCTGGCTCTACTCAAGAATCTACCCCAGGCCATCGTCGCCCGCGACGAAGAGGTGCTGCTCTTTATCGAGCGCCACGCGTTGATGAGCAGGGGCATCGGTTATGTGGACGCGCAACTGCTGGCTACCGTGGTGCTGGATGGCGGGGCACGATTGTGGACCCGTGACAAGCGCTTGCATGTACTGGCAGTAACGCTGGGGATGGCGTATGCACCGTATGGATGCATTAGCCAGCTCGCCGCTCTCCACCCGAACCCCGGCCTTAACCCGCATTTATCACCGGGCGGACAAGGGCGGAAACAGTGTGTCATCGCTTCATCCCATGATAGCTGTAGCAACGGATGATGTTGTCGACCGGTATGGCGATGAATCGGTACATAGATACCAAACTACTGGTGAACGGCCACATCGATTGACAGGACAGCGGTGGAACAACGAATTCAAGTTTGCTCCATCTAAAGGCTGCATCTATCATTCATGCACTTATATCAATTGAGGTAATTATTGAAACCAGCACTTTCCGGTTCTGCTCAGAGCACGTAAAATCAGGGAAATTCGACAGGCAAGTCAACCATGCAGATTAAAACATTCGCTACGCACAATCCCGAACTGCAACTGGCGCAGGATTTTGTCCAGTACACCCGGCACAATATTTTCCTGACCGGCAAGGCCGGTACCGGCAAGACCACGTTTTTGCACAGTCTCAGACACCACACGCCCAAGCGCATGATCGTCACCGCGCCCACCGGCGTGGCCGCCATCAACGCTGGCGGCGTCACCCTGCATTCGTTTTTTCAACTGCCGTTCGGCCCCTTTGTGCCGGGCAGTGACCTGCCGCAGCGAAAATTCAACAAGGAAAAGACCAACATCATCAAAGGCCTCGATCTGCTGGTGATCGATGAAATCAGCATGGTGCGCGCCGATTTACTGGATGGTGTCGATGCGGTGTTGCGCCGCTACAAACATCGCCATCTTCCCTTCGGCGGCGTGCAGTTGTTGATGATCGGCGATCTGCATCAGCTGTCGCCGGTGATCAAGGATGACGAATGGCAGTTGCTCCGGCCACATTACACCTCTGGTTATTTCTTCAGCAGCCATGCGCTGCAACAGACCAACATGATCAGCATCGAACTGAAACAGATTTACCGCCAGTCTGATGCTGCTTTCATCGCCTTGCTGAACCGGGTGCGCGACAACCGGCTGGACGAGGCCACGCTGCAAGCCCTGAACAAGCGCTATCGGCCGGATTTCCAACCCGGTGAGAAAGATAACTACATCACCCTCACCACTCACAACCGCAAGGCCGACCAGATCAATGAACGGCAACTTCAGGCTCTGGCGTCAAAGCCCTTCAGCTTTGCGGCACGCATCGAAGGCGATTACCCGGCATACAACTACCCGACCGCAGAACAGCTCATCTTAAAAAAAGGCGCGCAGGTGATGTTCGTGCGCAACGACGGTTCCGCGGAAAAGCGCTACTTCAACGGCAAGATCGGCAAAATCATTCGCCTCGATCAGGAGCGCATCATCGTAAAGTGCCCCGATGACGAGCTGGAAATTCCAGTGGAGCCGGTGAGCTGGGAAAACATCAAATACCCTCTGGATGAAAAAACCAAAGCCATCACCGAAGCGGTGATCGGTCGCTTCACCCAGTTTCCGTTACGCCCGGCCTGGGCCATCACCATTCACAAAAGCCAGGGCCTGACCTTCGAGCGCGCCGTCATTGATGCACAGGACGCGTTTTCCCACGGCCAGGTGTATGTCGCCCTGAGCCGCTGCAAGACCTTCGAAGGCATGGTGCTGAGCTCGCCGCTGTCGCAGAGCGCGGTGAAAACCGACGCCACGGTGGCGCAATTCGTCGACAACGCCAGCCGCAATCCGCCGACACAGCAACAATTGACCGGCGCCCGAATGCTCTATCAACAACAATTGCTGCTGGAGTGTTTCGATTTTCAACCCCTGGCGTCCGGCCTGAAACATCTCGGCAAACAATTGCGCGATCACGGCGAGCTTGTACAAAGCACGGCGATTGCAAGCAGCGAGGCAATCGAAAAACAAAGCATCGACGATATCATCATCGTTGCCGATAAATTCCGGCGGCAACTGCAATCGTTATTCGCACACAACACCCTGCCGGAAGACGATGCGCATATACAGCAACGTGTGCAAAAAGCAGCTGCTTACTTCACCGACAAACTGCAATCCGGTTTGAGCAAGTGGACTTCCGCCTTTGGTTTTGATACCGACAACAAGGAGATCAGAAAGCAGATCAACCAGGCACTCGAAACCTTGCGGCATCAGCTCGCAGTCAAAACCCATGCACTGCAAAGCTGCCGCGAGGGTTTTGCCACTGGCGCCTACCTGAATGCGCTGGCCCATGCCGAAATCGATTTCGATTCACAACCGTCCGCAAAAAAACACGCGGTCGAAGTCAGCGCCGCAGACGTGCAACACCCGCAACTGTTGCAGGCGCTGAAAGCCTGGCGCGCCCAACAGGCGACCGAAGAACAGGTGGAACATTACCGTATCCTGCACCAGCGGGTTTTACTGCAAATCGCCGCGCAGTTGCCGGACACACAACATGCGCTGCGACAAATCAAGGGCGTGGGCAAGGCCACGGTGGAGAATTACGGTGCCCAAATCACCACCATCGTCAGCGATTATTGCCGTGACCATGCCATTGAACCGCAACAGTCGCCTGCTGAACCCGTTACGAACAACGCAGTGAAAAAAGATACCAGACACATCAGCTATGAACTTTTTTTGCAGGGAAACGGTATACAGGAGATCGCCGACACCCGAGGACTGGTCAGGAACACCATCGAGGGCCACCTCGCCCACTTCGTGGGCCTGAGCGAACTCGACATCAACGACCTCGTACCACAGGAAAAAATCACGCTTATCAAACAGGCGGCAAAGGAAAAAGGCCGGCAAAGCCTGGGCCTGCTCAAGGAGCACCTGGGGGAGACCTGTTCCTATGGCGAGATCCGGCTGGTGCTGGAATCTTTGCGTTAGTATCGCTGGGCTACGCACTGCCGTTGCGAGAGAGTCGAGATGCCGCCGCTTTGTCTCACATCTTGTGATCGGCTATGCTATAAGCCTCACTCAACCGGCTCAAATTGTCTGATTACAAATTTATGCACTTCGATTACACCACCCTGGAGGCCCTGCGGCAAAATCACCCCGCCTGGCGCCTGCTGGCCAGCCCGCATGCGCCGCTGATGGCGAGTTTTTTCCAGCAGGTGTTCGTGGATAAAAATGCCCGCGTGATCGCCCAGGCCGATCTGGCGGAAGCGCTAGAGGA
>JAQICG010000394.1 GCA_027858635.1 Gammaproteobacteria bacterium
TAATGGTGAAGAAGGTGTGCTGGCGTATCGGGGATATGATATTCGTGATCTGGCGGAAAACAGCACTTTTGAAGAAACTTCGTTATTGCTGCTGGATGGCAGTTTGCCCACCCAGAGTGAACTGAATGATTTCGACCAGCAATTGAGAGGCGAGCGTCGGGTTAAATATAATGTTCGCGAAATCATGAAGAATTTACCCAACAGCGGCAGCCCCATGGAGATGCTACAGACCGCGGTTGCCAGTCTGGGTATGTTCTATGGCGGTGGTGATAACCTGACGGATGGTTATCAGGAAGAAGATGACTATTTCATTCATTCCATGTCGGTAAAAATTATTTCCCGTATGTCCACTATTGTAGCCATGTGGGAGCACATCCGCCATGGCTATGATCCGGTCGAGCCGCGCACAGACCTGACCCACGCTGAAAATTTTCTATACATGTTTAAGGGCTGTGAGCCGGACCCTGATGAGGCGCGTATTATGGACGCCTGTATGGTGCTGCATGCCGAACACACGATCAATGCCTCGACCTTTGCGGCCATGGTCTGGGGTTCGACGCTGGCATCGCCCTTTCTGGTTATTGCCGCCGCCATCGGCACCCTCGCCGGTCACCTGAACGGCGGGGCCAATCAGAGGGTGGTGGAGATGCTGGAAGAGATCGGACGCCCGGAAAATGTCAAGGACTGGCTGGATATGAAGCTGGCCGAGAAAGAGGTGATCTGGGGCATGGGACATCGCGAATATAAGACCAAAGACCCGCGTGCTATTTTTCTGCAGAAAATGATGGTCGATTATGCTGAGAAAAAAGGCAATCTGAGCCCGCTGTTTGAAACCGCGCTGGCGCTGGAAGAGGTCTGTGAGAAGGAGCTGGGCCCCAAGGGTGTGTATCCTAATGTCGATTACTACTCGGGAATTCTATATACCGAGATGGGCATTCCTGCGGATCAGTTTACCCCGATCTTCGCTGTTTCACGCATTGCCGGCTGGATGGCGCACTGGCGTGAGCAGCTGGGGGATAACCGGATATTCAGGCCAACCCAGATCTATACCGGCTTTGATAATCGCGATTATGTGCCCATGGATAAACGTTAGTCTGGATTACTTTTTAGGCGGCGCTGATGAGGGCAGGAAGAACGCTCAGAAATCGGTGATCTGACCCAACATCACTGCCGTTTCGGCTCCGGTGACAGAGGGCAGATTCCCGGGCTGATTGTTAATCCGGCGTTTAGCCAGCCAGGAAAATGCCATGGCTTCGACCCAGTCCGGGTGAATGCCGCAAATCTCTGTCGATTCAATCTGACATTCGGGCAGGGCAGAACGGATGTTCGCCATCAGATGCGCGTTGTGTACGCCGCCCCCGCAGACCAGCAGATGCTGAATATTCTCTGCGTAGCGGCTGACAGCGTCACTGATGCTGCGAGCACTTAGTTCACATAGCGTCGCCTGAATATCGGCGCTGCTGAGCGTGGCTGCGTCAGGGGTCTGATCAAGCTGTGCCGACAGCCATTCCATATTGAACAGTTCGAAGCCGGTGCTTTTGGCCGGCGGGGCGTGGAAATAGGCATCGCTCAAGCAGCGCTTCAGTAATGCTTCATTAATCTGACCAGCGCGCGCAAACTCTCCATTTTCATCAAAACTCCGGCCACAGGTTTTTTTCATCCAGGCGTCCATCAGGGTATTGCCGGGGCCGGTGTCAAAGCCGATGACACCAGCATGTTCGTCGTTACCTGCGCCAGCGGGTAATACCGTGAGATTGGCGATGCCGCCGATGTTGAGCACGCCTCGGGCCTCGTTTTCACTGCTGAACACAGCAGCATGGAAGGCGGGAGCCAGCGGCGCACCCTGGCCGCCTGCTGCTATGTCCGCGCTACGAAAATCACTGATGACGCGAATGCCCGTTTGTTGCGCCAGCGTTTTGGCGTCGCCTATCTGCAATGAAAAAGGTCGGCCGGCATCGGGACGATGGCGGAGGGTCTGGCCGTGACTGCCGATGGCGATGACAGCGTCGGCGTTGAGTTTGGCTTTGTCCAGCAGGATCCGGGTTGCTTCGGCAAAAATAGTGCCGAGGCGGATATCCAGGTCGTGCAGCAGGTGCAGTTCTTCGTCAGGAAGGTCGCGGCTGGCCATGAGTTGATGATAAACGTCATCGGGCCAGGGATGGTTGTAGGCACAAACAAGTCGGGGTGTTTCATCAGAGAGGGGGCTGGAAAAATCCACTACCACCGCATCAATGCCGTCCATGCTGGTGCCCGACATCAAACCGACGTAATAGTTAGGCATGACTGGTCTGCAGTTTAATTATTTAAAGCGACCTGAGTGCGAGTGAGTCGTTCGAGCTGCGCCAGTATCGGCGTGGTCTTCTGCTCGAAATCAGCCTGATACTGTTTGGGCACGGGCGTTGATACCGGCAGTTTCACTGTCAGGGGATTACGGTGCACACCGTTGACGCGGAACTCATAATGCAGATGCGGGCCGGTTGCCAGACCCGAGCTGCCCAGATAGGCAATGACCTGGCCTTGCTTAACTCTGGTGCCTACGCGTAGTTTGCGGTGGTAGCCATTCAAATGTCCGTACAGCGTATTGTACTTGGTGCCATGCTGAATAATCACGGCGCGGCCATACCCCCCTTTAGTGCCTTTGAAAATAACTTTGCCGTCGCCGGAAGCGACGACAGGGGTGCCGCGTTTGGCAGCGTAATCAACGCCCTTGTGGGAGCGGAATTTATGTAATATCGGGTGATAACGACGGGTCGTGAAGCCTGAGCTGATACGTGCGAAGTTGACCGGTGAGCGCAAAAAAGCTTTGCGCATGCTCTTACCATCCGGGGTGAAGTATTCACTGCGTTTAGTTTCCGGATTGGTGTAGCGCACCGCCTGATAGGTCTTGCCCTGATTGCTAAAGGTGGCGGTGAGAATATTGCCATCCTTAATTTTCTCGCCATTGCGGAAAATTTCTTCGTATAGCACCGTAAACTTGTCGCCCTTGCGAATGTCGAGGACGAAGTCGATATCCCAGCCGAAGATACCGGCCAGCTCCATGATCAGGTTCTGAGAAATGCCGGCATCCTGAGCCGCCAGAAACAGCGAAGAATCGATGACGCCGCTAGCATGAGCTGAGCGGGTTTCTATATCATGACTGAAAGTATCGGCTACGAGTGCGCCGTCCTTACGCTCAACCATCAGATAGGTTTTGTGATCAATTTCGTAGCGCAGACCCAATAAGTTTTTGTCGTTGTCGATGAGAATACGGAGAGTGTCATCAGGATAAATGCGGGTCAGCTGTTTAACGGCTTTGCCCGATTTCATCATCTCATCAAGCTGCTGTGCCTTGATGCCGGCGCGATCGAATAATTTGGAGAGGCTGTCGCCCGATTTGACTTTAAATTCACGCCATTGTTTAGGGGCGTCATTGTTAATGTCGTCGATGATTTTTTGCTGAGCCTGCAGCTCGGGCAGAGTCAGCTCAAAGCTCAGGCGAACCGCTGTATGGGGCGATAGTTCGGTTTCAGTAAAAACGGGTGTGATGTCAGTATTGTTCTGTTTAGGATTCAGCTCATCGGCAATTGCAATATCAGTGCTGTTATTAGTGCTGGTGCTGGCGATAACCAGGCCAATAACAGCGCATCCACCTGCAAATAGTAGCCAGCGTAAACGCGGATGCTTATCGGGTGCCTTTTTAAAACGAAAATCTTGATTGATGAATGCCATTGCGATGCCGGATATAACTTTAAGGGAAATTTAATCACGTGAAATTAGAAAACAAATCTAATAATAACGTAGTACAGATGAAATGTAGTTGTTTAACATCAATAGGTCAATAATTTTTACCCTATTTGAGGCTGTCGGATTTAGGATGAATTGGCTGCGGAAGTGGGAGAGTGGCCTAAATCCCCCACTCTCTCGCTTCAATCCCATAAACCCCGACAGCCTAGTGTTCACCGCTGAGAACGCCGCTTTCCATGTTTATTTTATGAGGTTTGTTATTATCAGTTGAGAAAGCCACAAACGGTAGGCATGATATATGGCTTTTAGCTCGAAAACCAGCACGGGAACAGTGATGAAAAGCAGTAAAGTCTCAATAAATGATCAGTTGGAAATCATACGGCGCGGTGCTGATGAAATTCTTCTTGAAGCGGATTTAGTCGCCAAATTGAAAGAGGGTCGCCCCCTGCGCATCAAGGCCGGTTTCGATCCGACGGCTCCGGATTTGCATCTGGGTCATACCGTGCTGCTCAACAAGCTGCGTCAGTTGCAGGACCTGAATCACGAAATAATTTTCCTGATTGGAGATTTTACCGGCATGATCGGCGATCCTACTGGTAAAAGTGCCACTCGTCCGCCGCTGACTGAAGAGGATGTCAAGGAGAACGCAAAAAGCTATCAACAGCAGGTGTTTAAAATTCTGGATCCTGATAAAACCAGAGTAGTCTTCAATTCGCAGTGGATGACCGGTCTCGGAGCGGCTGGCATGGTTAAGCTTGCCGCCAGCAGCACCGTTGCGCGCATGCTGGAACGCGATGATTTCAGCAAGCGATACAAGGCTGGGCAGCCGATTGCCATCCATGAGTTTCTCTATCCTTTAATTGAGGGCTATGACTCCGTGGAGCTCAGGGCTGATCTCGAGCTCGGTGGTACCGATCAGAAGTTTAATCTGCTCATGGGTCGGCAGTTGCAGGAGCAGCACGGACAGAAACCGCAGGTGGTTCTGACCATGCCGATTCTCGAGGG
>JAQICG010000421.1 GCA_027858635.1 Gammaproteobacteria bacterium
TCTCTATCTGCGCATCTGAGGCGAATGCTTTTATTTATGTTTTTAGATTTATCTACGGCACATGCATTTAACAAATCACCCTACCCCATCAAACTGAAACAGTATATTCAAGCTCGGCGCGCATACGTTCAACGCAGGCGACTCCTTCTTTGATAGCGTCCCTACCACGGTCAAATTCCATCAATTCAATATGAGAGAGCCGGGGTGCCAGAATAATGTCAGGCGGATCACCGGCCATGCGACTGCGACTGATTCGATCCTGCATAATATTAAGAGAACCTGCCAGTACATCAATCAGTCCCGGCACTTCTTCTTTTTTACCAAACAGTCGGGATAACAGTATATTTTTTCTCAGATGTGTCGCTTTCTCCAGCTGATTTGAAATTCGGTCCCATAAATCCGGCTCGTCTTCTACTGCTAATTGTTTTTCTGTAGATTCATCAATAGCCCGCTCATTTTCATGCACATGATTTGGACGAGAGTGCTTGCCTATAATATCGACATTCAGGCTGACAGCAATGACAATTTCCGCACCCATGGCCCGGCACAATGAAACCGGAATGGGATCAACCAGACCCCCATCAACCAGCCAGCGGTTATTTTGTTTGTGGGGGGTAAACAGGCCGGGCAGTGCCACAGAAGCTCGTACTGCCTCCAATAGATCGCCCTGCTGCAGCCAGACCTCACGACCATTTCCCAGATCTGTAGCAACGGCGGCAAAACGATGCGGCATGGATTCGATATCGGCCTCTTTTACATGCTCACGCAGAAAGTCCGCAATCTTGTCGCCCTGAACAAGCCCACCACCCGTCACGGACATATCCAGATAACCGACAATGTCTTTCCATTTGAGCGCTTTCACCATGGTTTCCATGTCATCGAGCTGATCACCGGCATACGCCGCGCCGACCAGTGCGCCGATAGAGCTGCCGGCGACAATATGCGGCTCGATGCCCATTTTTTTCAGCGCCTGTAGCACACCGATATGCGCCCAGCCGCGTGCTGAGCCACTGCCCAGTGCGATGCCGATGCGGGCGTTATTAAAATTGGCTTTATCTAACTTTTTGTTCACGTCATCGTTGGACATAAATTCCCTTCTCAATTTTTTATAAGACAGTTATCATTCTGAATATAAATCTGCGCTGATAATACAGACCGGTCATATATTTTGCTAGGAGTCTGTCGGGTTTAGGGGGATTGAAGCGAGGGAGTGGGAGAGTGAGCACAAATTTTCCCGATTTTGAGGCGCATAGTTATTCTACGCAACGAAAAATCGAGGAGATTTGAGCCGCTCTCCCACTTCCGCAGCCAATTCATCCTAAATCCGACAGACTCCTAGCGTAAAAATAGCACGGTCATTCTAAATTTTGCTGCAACTATCCATATAAAAAAACACACCTATTCATCACTCTGTTATTTGTCAGCAATGATATTAAGGTAACGCCATAACATAGCGTTATACTAACGTGTTTAAATTTCACGAATGGATCGGCAAAGAGGCGACGATAGTGCACGAGCAGACAAGTGATGAGATCAGGCAAACATTGAATCTGAATGAGAACAAGGTAAAGCGCTGGCGTCTCGGCCTGGCATTCGTGCTAGTGGCGGCGGTGTTGCTATGGTTATGGCTGGGTGATGATAGCGATTCCATGTTCAGTTACCGCACCGCCGAGGTCGAACGCGGCGATCTCACTCTTATGGTCACCGCCACCGGCAATCTGCAACCACTCAATCAGGTCGAGGTCGGCAGTGAAGTCTCCGGCACTATCGCCAGTGTGCCGGTTGATTTCAACGATAAGATTAGCATCAATCAGGTACTGGCTCAGCTTGATACCTCGACGCTGGCCAACCGGGTCGCCGAGGCTGGAGCAGCTTTGCAGTCTGCCCAGGCCGGGGTGAAGGAAGCCGAGGCTACCGAGCTGGAGAGACAGCTTGCGCTCAGGCGCTGCCGTGAACTGGCGAAACAGCAGATGTGTTCGGACAACGATGTTGATGTTGCCGAGGCCGCCTACGCCCGCGCTCAGGCCGGCGTGGCCAGCGGCAAAGCCCAGGTCGCCATCGCGCAGGCGGTGCTCAGCGGTCATCAGAACAGTCTGGAAAAAGCCACCATCCGCTCACCGATCAACGGCATTGTGCTCGACCGCAAAGTGGAACCGGGACAGACCGTGGCCGCTTCATTCCAGACCCCGGTACTGTTCACACTGGCCGAGGATCTCAGCCACATGCAGCTGATCGTCGCTGTCGATGAGGCCGACATCGGCCGCATCCGCGACGGCCAGCAGGCCATCTTCAATGTCGACGCCTTCTCTAATCGCAGCTTCAACGCCGACATCACCCAGGTTCGTCATGCACCGCAAACCACCGAAGGCGTGGTCAGTTACGAAACTATACTCGGCGTGAACAACGAAGAGCTGCAATTGCTGCCCGGCATGACCGCAACCGCCGAAATCATCACCCGCCAGATTGATGATGCTCTGCTCATCCCCAATGCCGCCTTACGCTACAGCCCGCCGGTCGCTCCGGTAGAGCCACAGGCTAGCGGCAGCGTGCTCAACCGGCTGTTTACCCGTTCACGCAGCTCGCGCGGCGCCCCGGCACCGACTGAGGCCGGCATGATGCGCCAGATCTGGCTACTCAAAAACGGCGAACCACAATCGCTGATGATCAAACTCGGTGAAAGTGACGGCTACTACACCGAGGTGCTTGAAGGCGAACTGGAGCCTGGCATGGCGGTGATCACCGAGAGCATTCAGGCGAACCCGTAATGACGACCGGCCAGCCGTTGATAGCACTCCAGGGGGTGAGCAAGATTTATGGTAGCGGCCAGGCCGCCATGCCGGCGCTAAGCGGCATCGATCTGGCCATTCATACCGGTGAATTTGTCGCGGTGATGGGACCAAGCGGTTCGGGCAAATCGACCTGCATGAACATTATCGGCTGCCTCGACACCCCGACCTCAGGGCATTATCTGTATCAGGGTATCGATGTCGGCAGTCTCAACCGTGATCAACTCGCGTTGCTGCGCCGCCACTATCTGGGCTTTGTCTTTCAGGGCTTTAATCTGCTGGCGCGTACCTCGGCGCTGGAAAATGTCGAGCTGCCACTGATCTACCGCAACACCCCCGTCGATGAGCGTCACCGTCTGGGACTGGAAGCGCTGGCTCAGGTCGGTCTCGCAAACTGGGCGCACCACACCCAGAGCGAGCTCTCTGGCGGCCAGCAACAGCGCGTCGCCATCGCCCGCGCCATTGTCACCCGCCCCGGCCTGCTTCTGGCCGACGAGCCGTCCGGCAACCTCGACAGTGCCAGCAGCCAGGAAATTTTGGCGCTGCTGCAAAGCTTCAACCGCGATCTGTGCATCACCATCGTCATGGTCACCCCCGAACCCGACATTGCCGCCTATGCCCAGCGCACCGTCCGCTTTCTCGACGGCCGCATCGCCGAAGACAGCCACAACAATGAGCACCCGACATGATCTGGAATGCACTGCTGCTGGCCCTGCGCTCGATTCGCCGTAATGTGCTGCGCTCGTTTCTGACCACGCTCGGCATCGTCATCGGCGTCGCCTCAGTGATCATCATGGTCAACCTCGGCAGCGGCGCCACCCTGCAGGTGAAACAGCAGATTGAAAATCTCGGCAGCAACCTGTTGTTCCTGCGCCCCGGCCAGCGTTTTGGCCACGGTGCGCGCAGCCAGGCACCACCGTTCAAACGGAATGAAGTCGACGCCATCGAAAACGAAATCAGCGGCGTTGCCGTCGCCGCACCGCAATCCTCACAGGCCATGGTCGTGATCTACGGCAACGAAAACTGGTCGACCACCGTCACAGGTAGCGACAACCGTTTCTTTGAGGTAGGCAACTGGCAGTTGCAGCAGGGGCGTTTTTTTACCGAGAGTGAATTGCGTGCCGGCAGCAGTGTTTGCGTCATCGGTGAGACTGTGCGAGAGAACCTGTTCGGCAGTCAGAATCCGGTCGGCAGCAGCATCCGCCTGCAAAAAATCGCCTGTGAAGTCATCGGCCTGCTCACGAGCAAAGGCCAGTCAGCCGGCGGCTCGGATCAGGACGACATCGTGGTGACACCGCTACGCACCTTATGGCGGCGCATTGCCGGCAATCAGGACGTCTCCCGTA
>JAQICG010000099.1 GCA_027858635.1 Gammaproteobacteria bacterium
GGTCTGCACACTGGGGATGGCACCGTTGCCGCGTTCCAGTTCGGATTTTTTCAGCGCATCTAGAATATATGACATTATTTTTTGCCCTCCGGCGCTGCATTAAGCAGCGGTGACGGTGCTCCAATATCGGTATTAAGATGAATTAAGGTCAGCGGACCGGCAATGCCGTCTGCGACCAGACCCTTGCTCTGCTGAAAAGCCTCCACCCGTGTGATTAATTCCTCGCTATACACATCGTAAATCGTCGGGGTTTGCTGGTGGCCGTAGAGGCGGGTGAGTTGCTGCCCCAGCCACTGCACCACCGGGCCGTTACTGCCGGGCGAAACAGCCTGCTGGTAAAAAGGCGGTGGTTGCCATAACAGGGAGAATTCACCGTACCAGTATTTTTCCAGCAGGCTGACATCAATATCAAAACTGTCATCTGCGGCGACCAGTGTTGTCTGGTTTTCATGCAGCTGACTGAGTACGACATGGGCGGTCTTGCCGTCATTGCCGTAGAGTTTGAGCACGGCAGGGCGGTTGAGTTTGCGCAGACTGTTGAGGTTGCCGCGCTCATGCAGGCAGCTCAGGTTATGGTCGGGATTGTCGCACGCCGGTGTGCCGTTCTCATTGATATAGTTCGGTCGCCATTGCCTGAGCAGGGTGTCAAAAGCGATGACTTCATTTTCATCCCCGGCCGCGTTGATGAAATCGTTGATCGGGTCATTCGCCAGAGGGGTTACCCCGGCCACCGCGTCATCCACATTTGCATTATCGGTGGAAGTGTTGATGAGCGGATCAGTGTCCACCGCTGCGGCTGAATCCTCTTTGGCGACAAGGCTGGTAGTCGGTGTCAGCGCATTGAAAACGGCGGTAGCGCTGCCGGAGAACAACTCCGGCCGGTAACTGAACAGGGCCAGTATCGTGCCAACGGCGATGACAGCAAGAAAGCTTAGCGGCAGAAAATAGCTGCGGCGGGGTTTGTTGTGCGTATGTTTGAGCTCACCAAACACCTCTTTGGCGGCGGTGGTTAATGTTTTGCTATCAACCACCGGTCTGTTCTGCACATAGGTGCCCAGCAGCGCACGGTCGCAGATGACGTTGAGCAAACGCGGAACGCCCTGACTCAAACGGTACAGTTGCGCGATGGTATGGTCGGGAAAGAGCTGGGCATTCTGCCCGGCCACGGCCAGACGGTGGTTAATATAGGCCTTTACTTCGTGGCGCGAGAGCGCATTGAGGTGAAAGCGCGCGGTAATGCGCTGCGCCAGCTGGCGCATTTCCTGGCGCGATAAAATCTCCAGCAGCTCGGGCTGGCCCAGAATAATAATCTGTAACAGTTTTCTCTGATTGGTCTCCAGATTGGTCAGTAGCCGCAGCTGCTCCAGCACGGTGTCGTCCAGATTCTGTGCCTCATCTATAATCAGCACGGTTTTTTCATTGCGCGCATTGGCCTTGATGAGAAAGGCGTTAATCCGGTCGAGATAGGTCTTGATGGTATTGTTCTCGTCGGGATAGGCAATCTTGAGTTCGTCACAGATGGTCTCCAGCAGCTCGATGGCGGTGACCTTGGGGTTGACCACCAGCGCGATATTGGTGTGCTCAGGGATCTGTTCGAGCAGGCAACGACAGACCGTGGTTTTGCCGGTGCCGACCTCGCCGGTGAGCAGAATGCAGCCGCCTTCGCTGTTCAGGCCGTAAACCAGATGCGCGAGGGCCTCGCGGTGTTGCCCGGTCATGTAGAGATAACGCGGGTCGGGGGCGATGGAGAAGGGCGCGGCTTTGAAGTTGAAATAGGCGTTGTACATAAATTTCGGTTTAGGCTATCTGTCGTGCAGGGCGATAACTATAACGGTTTGAATGTATAAAATCAGTAAGATCCTGACCGGGTTTTGTATCAGGCCCGTGTCGCCGATGAATGTGGGGCCGCTTTTGCGGTGTTTTATCAAATCGGGCATGATCAATCATTATTAGCTTCAGGGTGTTACTTGATACAATAGCCGGATGTATTCAGACACCGTTTCAATCGCGCCGATGATGGGCTGGACCGATCGTCATGCGCGTTATTTCCTGCGTTTAATTTCCAGACACGCCGTGCTCTACACCGAAATGGTGACCACGGGCGCGTTGCTGCACGGTGCGCGTTCAGACTTGTTGCGTTATCACCCTGCGGAGCATCCCCTGGTGTTGCAGCTGGGCGGCAGCGAACCTGAGGCGCTGGCCGAATGCAGCCTGATGGCGCAAGCGGCGGGTTACGATGAAATAAATCTGAATGTCGTCTGCCCCAGCGACCGGGTCAAGCAGGGGTGTTTCGGCGCCAGCCT
>JAQICG010000114.1 GCA_027858635.1 Gammaproteobacteria bacterium
TTGCTGCCGCTGTTGCCGGTCGGCCTCGTGGCTGACGCGTTCCACCCGGGTCTGCTGGCGCAGGCGATCCTGTTGCAGACGCGCCAGGCGTTCCTCCAACAGACCGGCCTTTTTGATCGCGAAATAACCGGCCAGGGCGTCGCGGCTGTGACGCCAGGTTTCCACCGTGTCGGTTTGCTGCCGATGCTGATCGCAGTCGGCGATCAGGGGGGTGAGGTTGTCGATTTGCCGGCGGGCTTTCTGCACCGCTTCGTGGGCGCGGCTGAGGTCGTCGAAATGGTCGATCAGCGCCTGGATGCGCGGCGCGATTTCGAACGGTTCCAGCATGTGGCCGCGCACAAATTCGGTGAGGTTGCCGACGGATTTCATGGAGACGGTCTGGTGGAACAGGTCCAGCGCCTGTTCGTTGTCGATGCTGAAACGGCGGCGAAACCAGGCGCCATAGGGCGGAAAGCTGTCCATTACATTGCAGCCGTCCTTGCGCAGGCGCTTGCGCAGATTGACGAGATCGCTGCCGAAGCCGGCGAAGTCCTGCTTGATGCCGAGGGCCTTTTCCGCGCCCACATAGAAGCGTTGTGGCTGGCCCTGCATTTCCTTCATCCAGAACACCTGTGCCAGGGTGACGGTTTGATTGAAGCCCTCATTATGAAACACGCCGAGGATCACCGAGTAGCTGTTGGCGTCGCGCAGGGCGACCGGCTTCGATTTGCCGGTGGCCTCGTTGCGCTCCGACTTGTAATAGCCGAGCACATAGGAGCGCAGGTCGCGTTCCTTTTTTCCCGCGCCGGCCGCCTTGTTGTAGTCGATCTTGTTGGCGGGCACCAGCAGGGTGGTGATGGCGTCTACCAGGGTGGATTTACCGGAACCGATATCGCCGGTGAGCAGACTGTTGTTGCCATCGGGGTTGAGCGACCACACCTGATCGGTGAAGGTGCCCCAGTTGTAGACTTCGAGTTTTTGCAGGCGGAATCCGCTGCGGGCGTTATCGTCGGTAAAATCGAGTCCCAGCGCGGCCGCTTCAGGCGTAACGTCCTCCGGTGTCATCGCATCATCCATTGTTTTCATCCTGAGCAGCGAGCAGGCGGCGGTAGTCTTCCAGCCGGGCGTCGAATGCCGACAGCCACTGGGCATCGACGAAAGCCTTGATAATGCGCCGCACTTCGTAGCTGGGCGGCGCTTTGCTGTCGCCGGACTTCAGCTGGCGTAAGAACCCCAGTTCCACCACCTTGCTGATGTGGCGTTCGATCTGGTCCACCAGTTTGGCCTCGTTGCTGGAATCGGGCAGAAACAGGCGTAGCAGCTCGACCAGGTCGTCCCGCGTCAGCACCAGGCGCGTGTCGCCGCCGCCGGCATCGCATTCCGCCAGTTTCTTGCGCAGCAGCGCCAGCAGCAGGCTCACCGGAAACGACAGCTGCCGGCGGGTGATCAGGCGGGGCAGTTCCTGATTTGGGTTGTTGTCAGCTTCCGTGGTTTCCTCCTGCCGTGAGCGCAGAAAGGCATAACCCTCCGCCTCGTCCAGAATCAGCTCCAGGCCGAGCACCGCCACATAGTCCCTGACCCGGTTTTGCAGCTGTAATAAGTGCGCCCAGCGCCTGGCGTCGCCATCCTGATAGAGCACGCCCTTGAGCAGCAGGACCAACAGGCCGCCGAGATCGGCTGATGCGTCTGTGTCGGTGGTTTGATTCATGGCTAATTGATATGACGCAGGTAAATGATGCGTGGCAGGCGCGCACGACGTGCAGTGCCGTCGTCGTTGGTCCAGACGATACGCTCTTCCACGGTTTCGTCGATGAGCATGGTGAAGCGTTCGCCACTGGTTTTTTCCTCGCCCAGTTCCAGATAGGCCACCAGTTCCGCCAAACCCTGTTGTAACGGACGCGTCCGGCACAGTTCGCCCAGCGAGATCTGGGAGCGGTCTTGCAACGACTGGCGAATATGGCGGGCAATGGCGGGTCTGTCCACCACCACCTGCGTATAGAGTGCGTTGGCGTCCACGTCCTCGTCGCCGTCTTCCAGCCGGATAGCGGCGATGCGTGGTTTCAGCGGTGGGCTGTACAAAGGTCGCTCCATGGGCAGTTCAATGGTCGCCGCTGCGCTGTCCATGGCGATGAATTCGGTCGGGAAGCCGCTGCTGAACAGCTGCTCGCGCAGGGCCAGGGTTTTACTTTCGATACCCTGCAGAATATCCATGATGCGGCGGTTTTCCAGCCAGGCCTGGTCGTCGAGAAAGCGCCGCAATTGCTGTGACAGCCGGGCCACGGTGCGCTGAGTGTATTCGCCGGCTTCCAGCCAGTCGTGATGAATGCGGCGGGTGCGCCTGTCCGGTTTGAGTTCGTTGACTGCGGGCAGGGCCAGCACTTTATCCAGGCGTTCGCTGAATTCCTCCTGGCGCGCCGGCGACATCAAAAAATCCCAGAAGGCGCGAAAGCTGGCGCCCTGATCGGAATCGGCGATGGCGTCGCGCTCGCCCATGATATCCGCCAGCAGCTCGCCCTTGTTGCCGGCCCAGGCGGCGATGCGTTCGCGCACGCTGCGGTCGAGGCGGCGAAAGTTGTATTCCACTTCGCGAAAATCGCCGAGCAACTCGCGCGCCTGCTGGCTGAACTGCATAAAGCGGTCTTTCAGGGCGGTGTCATCCAGCAGCGCAATGTTGCCCTGCGCCACCTGGGCGATCTCCGCGTCGATCTCATCGCGGCGTTTTTGCAGCTCCTGGAGGCGCGTCTGCGGATCGTCATCACTGCCTTCGCTGAGCTGGCGCAGCAGCTCGAACAGGGTGAGCAGGCGCGACTCGGTGCCGACGAAGCTGCGCTGGCTCAGGCTCTCCAGCCAGGACAAAGCCTTTTCGGTGGCCGGGGTCAGATCGAACTGCACCTCATCGGAATCCGCGCGGTAAAACTTGCGCAGCCAGCCCTTTTCCGGCGCCGCCCAGTCATTGAGGTAATCCAGCGCCGGTTTGGGAAATTTGTCCGCCCCCAACTGTTCGCGCAAGTGAAACAGCTCATCCTCTAGCGC
>JAQICG010000143.1 GCA_027858635.1 Gammaproteobacteria bacterium
GCGCAATGGTCAGGCGGTGTGAATGCTAACAACAATAATGTATAACGCTAAAAAATTAACAGGTAGGGCGGATTGACTATGAGTAATGTACCTTCAGAATTGAAATACACCAAATCGCATGAATGGGTGCGCGATGAGGGTGACGGCACTGTCACTATCGGGATTACTGATCAGGCGCAGGAGCTGCTGGGTGATCTGGTGTTTGTCGAATTACCGGAAGTCGGTTCAAAGCTGGTAGCGGGCGACGCCAGTTGCGTGGTGGAGTCGGTGAAGGCAGCTTCGGATGTCTACATGCCGATCAGCGGCGAAATTCTAGAAGTAAATGAGATGCTGTTGGAAACTCCCGAACTCATTAATGATTCAGCATTTGATGACGGCTGGCTATTTAAGGTGCAGCCTGATACCGATGTCGATCTGGATGATGTGATGGACGCCGATAGTTACGAGGCTGAAATCGCCGACTAGGAGCCTGTCTGACTTGAAGAATCCGGAGTATTTGCGCGGTACCCAAGACCGCGCAAATGCAGCGGCATGATTGGTTTTATGCCGCTACCCCAATGATAATTATCCATAATATTTAACCACCATAATTGCCGCGAAGTTTTAATCCCATGCCATTTATTCCCCATACTGAACAGGAAGTCGCCGAAATGTTGCAGGTGATTGGTGTCAATGACCTCAATACGCTGTTCGAAGAAATTCCCGCCCACCTGCTGTCAGGCGAGCTCACCGCCGTGCCGGAAGGCATGACCGAAATGGAGGTCTCGCAGCTGATGCACGCGCGTGCGGCACAGCATCCGCATTCGGTCTGTTTTCTGGGCGCCGGTGCCTACGAGCACCATATCCCGGCCGCAGTCTGGGAGATTACCACGCGCGGTGAATATTACAGTGCCTACACGCCCTATCAGGCGGAAGCCTCGCAGGGTACGCTGCAATTAACCTATGAATTTCAGAGCATGATGACAGCCCTGACCGGCATGGATGTCTCCAATGCCTCCATGTATGACGGCGCCTCGGCGCTGGCCGAAGCGGTGTTGATGGCGGTGCGGGCTAACCGTAAATCGAAGTCACGCAAAGTTTTGCTGCCGACCACGGTGCATCCCGCTTACAGAAAAACCACGCAGACTATTGTGCATGGCCAGAACATCGAGCTGTGTGAGGTGGGTTATGACCCGGCGACAGGCATTACCGATCTGGAGACGATTAAACAGCTGGCGGACGGTGACATTACTGCGGTGGTGATCCAGCAGCCGAATTTCTTCGGCAATCTGGAGGCGGTTAATGAGATTACCGACTGGGCGCACGAGCATGACATGCTGGTGATTGCAGTGGTCAACCCGTTGAGTCTGGCGGTGCTACAGTCGCCGGCTGAGTGGGGCACGGCTGGGGCGGATATTGTCTGTGGTGATGGCCAGCCGCTGGGCGCGCCGCTCTCCGCCGGTGGCCCCTATTACGGTTTTATGTGCTGTACTCAGCCACTGGTTCGGCAGATGCCGGGTCGAATCGTGGGGCGCACGGTTGATCTCGATGGCAAGCCCGGATTTGTCTTAACCCTGCAGGCGCGCGAGCAGCATATTCGCCGCTCCAAAGCGACCTCCAATATCTGCACCAATCAGGGCCTGGTGGTCACTGCTACGACCATTCATATGTCGATTCTGGGCACCAGCGGTCTGGAGAGGGTCGCCAGAGCCTGTCATGCGAACACCCGAACATTGGTTGAACAGCTGGCGGACGTTGAGGGTGTCAGCAGGGCTTTTGCCGGCCCCTGTTTTCACGAGGCGGTATTGCAACTGAATAAACCGGCGGGCGAAGTTCTGGCGGCGCTGGCGCAGCTCAATATTCTGGGTGGCTACGATCTGGCCGAAAGTTATCCCGAGCTGGGCCACGCCATCCTGGTGTGCGCCACTGAAATGCGTACCGATGCAGAAATAGCGGCCTATGCCGGGGCATTGGCGGCGGTCATGAATGAAGAAGAGGTGAGTACCTGATGTTAATTTTTGAACATTCAAAAGCCGGTCGTAATGGTGCGCCGCAATCGCCCAAAGAAAAGGCCGGTATCGATGATCTGCCAGCGCACATGTTGAGAAAAATCCACGCCGCCCTGCCGGAAGTTTCCGAAATGCAGGCAGTGCGCCATTACACCCGCCTGTCGCAGAAGAACTTTTCCATCGACACCCATTTCTATCCTCTGGGTTCATGCACCATGAAGTACAACCCGCGCGCCTGCAATACGCTGGCGATGCTGCCGGGGTTTCTGTCGCGCCATCCCATGGCGCCGGCGCAGCAGTCACAGGGTTTTCTGGCCTGCATGCACGAACTGCAGGAGATGCTGTGCGCAGCCACTGGCATGGCGGCTTTCTCGCTGGCACCCATGGCCGGGGCGCAGGGTGAGTTTTCCGGGGTGGCCATGATCGCGGCCTATCATAAGTCGCGCGGCGATGACGCACGCAAGGAGATTCTGGTGCCCAACGCCGCGCATGGTACCAATCCGGCCACCGCCATTATGTGCGGTTTCAGCGTACGCGAGATCCCCACGATGGGTAACGGCGATGTTGATTTCGAAGCGCTGAAAGAAACCGTCGGCCCGCAAACCGCCGGCCTGATGCTGACCAATCCCTCCACGCTAGGGGTGTTCGAGCGCCAGATAGAAGCGATCGCCAAGGTTGTCCACGAGGCTGGCGGTCTGCTCTATTACGACGGTGCCAACCTGAATGCGATTCTCGGAAAAATTCGACCCGGTGATATGGGCTTTGATGTCATCCACAGCAATCTGCACAAAACATTCTCCACCCCGCACGGCGGTGGCGGCCCCGGTGCCGGTGCTGTCGGTGTGGCCGAGCGATTGAAACCCTTTCTGCCGTTACCGGTAGTGGCCAGAGATGGCGATGCTTATCGCTGGCTGACCGAACAGGATCTGCCGCAGAGTATCGGACGCCTGTCCGCCTTCATGGGCAATGCCGGCGTACTGTTGCGGGCTTACATCTACATGCGCATGCTGGGGCGCGAGGGTATGGTGCGTGTGGCCGAGTTCGCCACCCTCAATGCCAACTACATGATGGCCGAGGCGAAGCGCCGTGGTTTTGAACTGGCGATACCGGATCGGCGCGCCAGCCATGAATTCATCATCACTCTGAAAAGTGAATCGCGTGAACTGCATGTAAGCGCAATGGACTTTGCCAAGCGCTTACTGGATCTGGGCTATCACGCCCCCACCACCTATTTCCCGCTGTTGGTGCCGGAGTGTCTGCTGATCGAGCCGACGGAAACCGAAGCCAGAGAAGCGCTGGACGGATTTCTTGATGCGATGCAGCAGATTCGTGAAGAAGCCCGGACTAACCCCGAACTGGGCACCGGCGCACCGCATACCCTGCCGGTAAAACGGCTGGATGAAGTCCGTGCCGCGCGCCAGCTGGATCTTGCCTGGAAGGGGGGAACATAGTTGGCAGTTAAAAGCTTTTAAAGCTTTTACCGCAGAGGACGCAAAGAACGCAGAGGAAAAGAAATTCTTGATTTAAAAACTCATCCTTCACATTGCATGAGAATGACAGATAAATTATTTCTGATAAGTGTGTTCAAACTATAATTATTATTAGGTTTTCTCTGCGTTCTTTACTACGCGCAATCCTGCGCTTCGCCCTACGGGCCGCACTGTGTGCGTTCAAAATGCTCCCGGCATTTTAGTGCGTCCTCTGCGGTGAATGCCCTTTTCTTTTCTTTTCTTAAAATTAAAGCCAGCGCACGCAATTGCGGCCTTCTGCTTTGGCCTGATACAGTGCCTTGTCGACGCGTTGTAGCAGGGTTAGGCGGTCGTCTGAAGAGACATCGCATTCGGTAACACCAAAACTGGCGGTCACGCATCCGATTTCAAAACGATGCTGTTCGATCTTCTGTCTCAGTCGTTGGGCGTGTTCTTTGGCGCCGTGGATATTGGTAGAGACAGCCATGATGATGAATTCCTCGCCGCCAAAACGGGCGAACACATCGGTGCTGCGGTTGGCGCCGGCGATCACTTCTGCAATTTCTTTCAGAACCGCGTCACCCGTGGGATGACCATAGGTATCGTTAATCTGTTTGAAGTTATCGATGTCAAAAAATATAATGGACAACTCTCCGCCATAACGTTTGATCTTGTCCATTTCTGCATCCAGCAGGCGATTAAAGTGCAGTCGGTTGTAGATGCCGGTAAGTGAATCGGTGTAAGCCACCTCCTTGAGCTGTTCGCGCAACAGTTGAATGCGAGCCAGCAAATAACCGAATAAGATCCCGGCGATGGTAGGCATGATGAAGGAGATATAAGTGAGCTCGGCACCCAGTAGAAAGCGGGTGTGAATAACATTCAGTTCAGCGGTAAAGACGCACGCCAGAAAAATATAGACCGCATAGATAAAACTGCTATTGTTAGAAGTCTGGAAGCTTTTAAGGTGGTTAAGCAATTTAATCATCTAAGGAATTATGCCAGATTATTGATATGGTTTTTTCATGTAGGTCAATATTAGTTTAAATTTCACAATAGTCTTAAGGGAAACACGGATGAAATTTATCAGCAATGCTTCGAGTATGAGCCTGCTGAGAATGTGCAGGTGGGTGATATTTAAAAAATACCGTGAAATCTGAAGTTTAATCGGAATCGGTTTTGATTAAACAGGCAGCGGCTTCACGCATGACCGCTTCCTCAACAACGCCGGTTAGAACCCGGTCACCGAATACAAAACTGGGCACACTCTTTATCTGATGGCGTCGGGCCTGCTCAAAATTGGCCAGCAGCCGTTGTGGGTGTACCGGATCAGTCCATGCCGCATTGATGAATGCATCATCAATGTCACATTCCCGGCCGATTTTTCGCAGCACGTCCCGATCACCGATATTTTTACCCTCCACGAAAAAGCTGGAAAATAATTTTTCGTGCAGGCGATAGAAGGTTTCGCGACCCCGTTGTTTAGCGGCTTCCGCCAGTAGCGATGCATCTCTGGAATTGGTAGTAAACGTGTGCTCAGCCAGCGGTATCGCCTCTTCGAAGGCGATGCGTTTCAGATTCTGCATGAGCTCGTTCCAGAACTCGGTGCTGTAATCGAGATCGGTGACCGGTTCGCCGGCGGCTGAGTTTTCGGGGTGTATCTCCAGAAAGCACCAGTTTATTTTGAGATCGTAATGGTCCTGAAGTCGCATCAGGCGATGATGACCGACGTAACAGAATGGGCAGATGTAATCGCTGAAAACGGTAATCTTTATCTCTGCTCGATGAGTCATTGTGGGCTTTCCTGAAAACATGGGCGTGTTTCGATACGTTAATATAAATCTGACAACCGCTATGGCAGGAGGTTTAGCCAAACATCATGTTAAATCCTACCAATATCAAAAACAACGCAAAGCCTTTTCTCAAGCTGTTTTCAGGCAGGTAATGAGCCAGTTTGGCGCCCAGAGGCGCAAATAGATAGCTGGTGACGATGATAAAGGCGAATGCGGTTAAATGCACATATCCGAATGTCTGTGGCGGCAAGTTCTGCACCGACCAGCCCGCGTAGATATACGAAGCCGCGCCAAACACGGCAATGGGAAATCCGCAGGCGGCCGAAGTGGCTACGGCTTTGCGCATGGCAATATTATGCCAGTGCAGAAAAGGCACGGTCAGGGTGCCGCCGCCAATGCCGACGATGGCGGAGATCAGGCCGATGATAAACCCCCCGAGCGCCGATTTTATTTTGTTGAGCGTGACATGATGTTGCGCGCTTTGCCGGTTCCAGAGCAGGTGCAGGGCCACCATGAGTTCGAAAATGCCAAAGGCGGGCTTGAGGATGTCGGTTTTTATTTCACTGGCGGCGAGACCGCCCAGCCATGCACCCAGGCAGATGCCCGGGGCGAGTGACAGAACCACCGGCCACAGTACCGCCTTTTTTCTGTGGTGGGCACGCGCCGATGAAATTGAGGTGATAATGATAGTGGCCAGCGAGGTGGCCAGTGCCATGTGCATGAGGTGTTCGCCGGGCAAGTTCTGGGTGCCGAAAATGTAGAACAGCATCGGCACGATAATCAGCCCGCCGCCCACGCCCAGCAGGCCGCTGGCCAGCCCGGCGAAAACGCCCGTCGCCAGATAGAGCAGACTATCCAGCATTAATCAGAAGGCGCGATATGAAGTGCGGATTTGCAGCCGATTTCATTCAAGTCAGACAGGCTGCTTAGGCGGTGACACTGTGCTCGGCATGTATCTCCGCCAGCAGTTCGCAGTCGACCAGGTTGTGGCCATGCGCGTTGCCGGCCAATACATTGAAAGGCTGGTCAGGTTCGCCCAGATGGTCGAGGACGATAGCGGCGCCGCTGAAATCGTCGTTGCGGGTGTAGTCGTTGACGGTGATGAGCGTGGTCAGGCCGGCGGCTTGCGAGGACAGAATGCCGTTGCGGGAATCTTCAAAAGCCAGACACTGCTCAGGCGATAAGCTCATCGCCTTGAGCGCATAATCGTAAATGTCACCGGCGGGTTTTTTGGCGGGAACGATGTCACCGGCCGCAATCACCTCGAACCATTTCAGGGCGTCGTTGCCCAGGGTATGGCGAAGCAGGGCGGTGACATTTTCCGGAGTGGTGGTCGTGGCAACAGCCAGGCGCAGGCCCTTTGCCAGCGCTTCGTTGATCAGCCTTACGACGCCGGGGCGCAAAGGGATCGCGCCGCCGGAGAGCAGCTCGGTGTAATGGCGGGTTTTTGCGGCGTGCAGTTCGGGCACCAGATCATCAAAGTTTTCGGGCAGATTGTCGCTGCCGAGCAGATCAGATGCGCAGTACCTCATGCGTTCCTTGCCGCCGGTGACAGCCAGTAATTTGCCGTAGAGTTCGACATCCCAGTGCCAGTCGATACCATATTCATCGAAGGCGGCGTTGAAGGCGATGCGATGGCCGTCGCGTTCAGTATCGGCCATGGTGCCGTCGACATCGAAGATAAGTGCTTTAAGAGTAGTGTTTTTCATGGAGGCAGATTTTACAAGATACGGCACTGTTAAAACATTAAATTCGTCATGGCTTTGGGCGGGCTTTTTTATAATCCGACAGCCTCTCAGCCCATTTGAATGAGGGATGTGTAAAAATGAGTATTTCCAGTAATCATTAATGAAATATCCACGCTAGTCTGCAAGGAATTTGAATCAACCATGACCGAACCATCGAAAACCGCAATTGAATCCGGCGCAGCCAGACCCTATTCCTGGGGCTATATCAAATCGGTGGCCAAAGAGTACAAACGCACCCTGGTGCTGGCGCATGTGATCGCCATTTTGTCGGCCTTGCTGAGTGTGCCGGTGCCCATATTGATGCCCATGCTGGTGGATGAAGTGCTGCTGGACAAGCCGGCCACCATCGTGGGTTTTCTCTCTGCCGTTTTCCCCGAGTCCTGGCATAGCCCGGTGCTGTTTGTGGTTGTGGTGATGCTGGCCTCGATGGTGCTGCGTTTCTTTTCCCTGCTGCTGGCGGTCTGGCAGACGCGGGAATTTATGGTAATTGCCAAAGACATCAGTTATCGCATACGGGTTGGTTTGCTGGGGCGGCTGCAAAAAATATCCATGTCGGAATATGAAACCATGGGCAGCGGTACGGTGGCCTCGCATTTTGTTACCGACATCAATGCCATTGATGATTTCATCGGCATGACTCTGAGCAAGTTCCTGGTCGCGGTATTAACAGTAGTGGGCATTTCTATCGTGCTGTTGTGGATGCACTGGCAGCTGGCGCTGTTCATTATCTTCATGAACCCGGTGGTGATTTATTTCACCATGATCATGGGCAAGAAGGTTAAGAAGCTAAAGAGCCGGGAAAACAGCGCCTTTGAAGTTTTCCAGCAGTCCCTGAATGAGACGCTGGACGCCATCCAGCAGATTCGCGCCAGCAATCGTGAGCGGCATTATTTGCAGCGCGTTACCGAAAGCGCGCAGCAGTTGAAAAAGCACATGGTGGCTTATGGCTGGAAAAGTGATGTCGCCAACCGGCTTTCATTTTTCATTTTTCTGATGGGCTTTGAAGTTTTTCGTGCAGTGAGCATGATTCTGGTTCTGTTCACCGATTTAAGTATCGGCCAGATGTTCGCGGTCTACGCCTATCTCTGGTTCATGATGGCGCCGGTGCAGGAAATATTGAGCATGCAATACAGCCTATACGCCGCAAATGCGGCACTCGATCGCGTCAACCGCCTGGTGATGCTGGAGAGCGAACCGGAATATCCGCACATCAGTAATCCCTTTGCGGGCAAACATACCGCGGGCTTGCGCATCGAGAACATTTGCTTCTCCTATGGTGAAGAGTTCAATGTGCTCGATGATGTCAGTCTGGATATCGCGGCGGGCGAAAAGGTGGCACTGGTCGGCGCCAGTGGCGGCGGCAAATCGACGCTGGTACAAATTATTCTGGGGCTTTATCCCGCCGATTCGGGCAACCTCTATTTTGATGGCGTGAACATCAAAGAGATTGGCCTGGATGTGGTGCGAGAAAATGTCGCCACGGTCTTGCAGCAGCCGGCGATGTTTAACGACAGCGTACGTGAGAATCTGTGTCTGGGGCGCGCCCATTCTGATGAGG
>JAQICG010000054.1 GCA_027858635.1 Gammaproteobacteria bacterium
GACCTTGAAGCTATCGTTAATCATATCGCAGCTGATAGCATCGCTAATGCGCTGTCTGTTTTAGACCGGCTGGAGAAAAAGGCGGAATCATTAAATACTCAATCGTGCCGGGCGCGAGAGGTTCCCGAGTTGCAGTTGATTGGCATGAGTCATTATCGTGAATTGTTGGTAAAACCTTGGCGTATTATTTATCGGCTCGAGAGTGATCATGTCCTGATCATCTCGGTATTAGACAATCGCCGTGATTTAGAAGACCTGTTATTGCAACGACTGACCAGAATGCCGCCCCGGAAATAACCTGATACAATTCCCGCTATTTAGAACAACCAGAATCAAAGACAACACCATGAGTATAAAATCAGATAAATGGATCCGTCGGATGTCTACCGAGGGTATGATCGAGCCGTTCGAACCCGGTCAGATGCGAACCAACGAGGTGGGCGAGCGTATTATTTCCTATGGTACGTCCAGCTACGGCTACGATGTGCGTTGCGCCGATGAATTCAAGATTTTCACCAACATCAATTCGGCGATTGTCGATCCCAAGAATTTTTCTGAACACAGCTTTGTCGATTTCAAGGGTGATGTCTGCATCATTCCGCCCAACTCGTTTGCGCTGGCGCGCACGGTGGAGAATTTCAAGATTCCGCGCAGTGTGCTGACTATCTGTCTGGGCAAGTCGACCTATGCCCGATGCGGCATTATCGTCAATGTCACACCGCTGGAGCCGGAGTGGGAAGGCCATGTGACGCTGGAGTTCTCCAACACGACGCCGCTGCCGGCGAAGATTTACGCCAATGAAGGCGTGGCGCAGATGCTGTTTTTCGAGTCGGATGAGGTGTGTGAAACCTCCTATGCTGATCGTAGCGGCAAGTATCAGGGCCAGCGGGGCGTGACGCTGCCCAGGGGCTGATCGAGCCTGTCTCTGAGTTCAACAATGGGTGTAATCGGATCCGATTGCACTATCTAAAGCTTTCAATTTTCCAGTGGCGTTGCTGCGCGACGGCTTTCAGCTGTTCATCAGGGTCCACCGCGACGGGGTGGGTGACCTGTTCCAGCAGCGGCAGGTCGTTGTGTGAGTCGCTGTAGAAGGTGCTTTTTTCAAGGTTTTTTCCCGACGTTTCCAGCCATTCGTTTAGTTTGGTGATTTTGCCCTCCTGGAAACAGGGGGTGCCGATGACTTTTCCCGTGTACTGACCGTTGAGGATTTCCGGCTCGGTGGCGATGAGGTGGTCGACCGCAAAGGCTTCGGCGATGGGGCCGGTGACAAAGCTGTTGGTGGCGGTGATGATGACGATGGTATCTCCGGCTTCACGATGTTGCTGAATTCTGTTTTGCCCGGCGGAGGTCATGATGGGGCGAATCAGGCTGTCCATGAATTCGGTGTGTAGCGACTGGAGGCGCTTAAGGTCGTTTTCGGCCAGCGGGCTCAGCGCAAAGTTAAGAAACTCGTGGATATTCAGCGTGCCCTGTTTGTACTGCTCGTAAAAAAGTTCGTTAGCCAGTTCATACCGCGTTCGGTCGACCAGTCCCTTGTCGCTCAAAAAGCAGCCCCAGAGATAGTCGCTATCGCCAGCCAGTAAGGTATTGTCTAAATCAAAAAGTGCAAGTGCCATGTGTATCTACCGAAACGGAATTTAAAGAAGAGGATGGTAAAGGCTGGTGCGGTTTCTGACCAGTCAATTGATGAAGAAAATTCAGCTGCGATATTGAGCCTGGAAAATCATCAGCTAAAATAAAAAGCATGGTTTATAGGGAACGATAGATACCTTTCGATGTTCGTAGTTATAGATGTCTGATATTATTATGTTAATTATTAGATTCTTTTATGAGCATGGCGTTACCGCCGCCTCATAATACAGGTGATTTTTAAGTGATTGATTCAAAGGGTTATAGGTCGAATGTCGGGATTGTTTTGAGCAATCCTGAAGGCAAGGTCTTCTGGGCGCGACGTTGTGGTCAGGATGCCTGGCAGTTTCCGCAGGGCGGTATTGATAAAAACGA
>JAQICG010000194.1 GCA_027858635.1 Gammaproteobacteria bacterium
AATTCTGGGCGCCCACCCCAAAACCGTTGATGGCATCGATGGCGTGTTATTTGCTACCTGGGCTCCCAATGCCGCTCGCGTCAGTGTCATCGGCGACTTTAATTCGTGGGATGGCCGTCGCCACCCGATGCGTTCACGCGGGGGCAGCGGCGTCTGGGAGCTGTTTATACCCGGCCTTGAAAATAGAACGCTTTACAAGTTTGAAATCCGCAACCGCGATTCCGGTGAGATACAGTCCAAATCCGATCCTTATGCCCAGCAGATACAGCTGCGTCCCGATACGGCATCAGTCAGCCGAAATACAGCCCCTTTTGAATGGCAGGATAGCGCGTGGATTCAAAGCCGAGGCCAGAGCGACTGGCTGCATGAACCCATGTCCATTTATGAATGTCATCTTGGTTCATGGCAGCGCGATGAAAATAATCAGTTTCTTAACTATCGGGAACTGGCCCATCGCCTGGTTGACTACGTTAAGGATACCGGCTTTACTCACATCGAATTACTGCCCATTACCGAGCACCCGCTCGATGCCTCCTGGGGTTACCAGACCACCGGCTATTTCTCTCCCACCAGTCGCTTTGGTACGCCTGAGGACTTTCACTATTTTGTTGAGCATTGCCATGAGCATGGCATCGGCGTATTACTCGACTGGGTGCCGGCCCATTTCCCCAAAGATATACACGGACTGGCACGTTTTGATGGCAGCGCTCTTTATGAGCATGAAGACCCCCGCCGTGGCGAGCATCGCGAGTGGGGCACATTAATCTATAACTATGGCCGCAACGAAGTTAAAAATTTCCTGCTGGCCAGCGCGGTTTACTGGCTGGAAGAGTATCACCTGGATGGCCTGCGCGTTGATGCCGTGGCGGCCATGCTGTACCTGGATTATTCACGTGAAGATAATGACTGGATACCTAATCAGCACGGTGGCAACGAAAATATTGAAGCGATCGATTTTCTTCGCGAATTGAATTACATAACGCACAGTAATTTTCCCGGCACCATGATTATGGCGGAGGAATCAACCGCCTGGCCACAGGTTACCCGGCCGACAAATGTGGGCGGGCTGGGTTTCAGCATGAAATGGAACATGGGCTGGATGCATGACACGCTGGATTATTTTTCCAATGACCCGGTGTATCGTCATTATCATCACGACCGCCTGACTTTTGGCCTGCTCTATCTGTTCACTGAAAATTTCATACTGCCTTTTTCCCACGATGAAGTGGTTCATGGGAAAAGCTCCATGCTCTACAAAATGCCCGGTGATGAATGGCAGCGTTTTGCCAATTTGCGCCTGCTCTATACCTATATGTTCACCTACCCCGGCAAAAAACTGCTGTTTATGGGCTGTGAGTTTGCTCAGGGTAGTGAATGGAACCATGATAAGACACTCGACTGGTATGTTCTGCAATATCCGCATCATGCCGGCATTAAGAAGCTGGTAAGCGATCTTAACGCCATGTACATTCAGCAAAGCGCCCTGCATAAATATGATTTCGACCCAACGGGTTTCGAATGGATTGACTGTCATGATACCGACCAGTCGGTTTTATCCTATCTCAGAAAAAGTCAGAATGAATCGATTATCGTCATCTTGAATTTCACTCCGGTAATACGGGATAATTACCGCATCGGCGTACCCGAGCTGGCTGACTATGAGGTTATTTTTAACTCTGACTCCAGTTTTTATTCCGGCAGCAACGCCGGCGGTGATTCGATAATACCCGCAGATGATATTGCCTGGATGAACCAACCGGCCTCACTGCAACTCAGCTTGCCCCCGCTGGCTGGACTGGTACTTAAAAAGACGATATGAACAAAATTCTTTATATCAGCAGTGAAGCTTTTCCGCTGATAAAAACCGGGGGCCTGGGCGACGTCGCAGGCAGTTTGCCTGTTGCGCTATGCAAGCAGTCTCAGGATGTGCGCCTGTTATTGCCGGCCTATCCGGAAGTGCTGCACAACATTGCCAAAAGTAAAATCATTGCCACCGGTGCTTATTACAACCTCTCGGCGCGGATTCTCGAAACCCGTTTGCCCGGCAGTAATGTTATCGTCTGGCTGGTGGATTGTCCGGCGGCATTCAACCGGCCGGGCGGGCCTTATACCGACCATCATGGTCAGCCATGGTATGATAACGCTCTGCGCTTTGCCATTTTCTGTCACGCTGCTGTTGACATTGCTCTCGGTCGGCTCGCACTGGACTGGCAGCCCGATGTGGTGCATTGCAACGACTGGCAGTCGGGTCTGGTGCCTGCACTGCTAAGTCTGCATGCAAAGCGCCCGAGCACCATCTTCACCATTCATAATCTCGCCTATCAGGGCATCTTCGATCGCCGGACTTTTATTGATTTACACCTTCCTGAAGAACTCTGGCATATTGATGGCCTGGAATTTTATGATCAGTTTTCTTTTATCAAAGGCGGCCTAGCTTATGCTGATAAAATTACCACAGTCAGCCCCCGCTATGCAGAAGAAATCCTGCGTCCCGAATATGGTGACGGTCTTGATGGATTATTAAACAGCCGTCAACAGGATCTTTCCGGCATCATGAACGGCATTGATGAAAGGCAATGGAATCCCGGCACCGATCAGCACCTGAAACAGAAATATAACCGCCGCTCTCTGGCTAAGAAATCGCTGAACAAAAGCGATCTGCAACAATATTTTTCGCTACCCGTCGATGATTCCATAGTCATGATCGGGATGATCAGTCGACTGGTTGAGCAGAAAGGGCTGGATATTATTCTGGAGAGTCTGGCCACGCTTGTCAGCTACCCTGTTCAACTGATGATACTGGGAACGGGTGAGACCCATTATGAAATTGAGCTATCCGAATGGGCGCAACGCTACCCTGAGCAATTCAAAGTCACTATTGGTTACAACGAATCTCTGGCTCACAAAATTGAGGCGGGCAGTGACATCTATCTGATGCCATCCACTTTTGAACCCTGCGGACTCAATCAGTTATACAGCCTGTGCTACGGCACTTTACCCGTTGTTACCCCCGTAGGCGGACTGGCTGATTCGGTGACTGATGCCAGCGAGGAAAACATTAAAAACCGGACTGCCAATGGCTTTATGCTAAAGGAAAGATCGGCAGTGGCACTGTTGGCGGCTATACAGCAGGCACTGGCGCTGTATCAGCAGCCGGAAATATGGCGGCAGCTACAGGTTAACGCCATGAGTGGCGATTTCTCCTGGAAAGTCAGTGCTGAACGCTATATCGCCCTGTATCAGCAGGCGCTGGATGAGCGCGAATGAATTAGCACCTACTTAAAAAAGCAAGTCATAGCCTGAATAACCGTAAATATTCTGCGTTTATTGCAGCCTAAAAAACGCTAAAAAAAGATCATCCGCGCAAAAACCTTAATAATTATTCTTTGGCCTTTTTCGCGTCCTTCACGTTTTTCGCGGATCAAAGATTTGTTCCTATATTTTTTTATCCAGAAATCAAATAGCGTTAATCATGCCCCCGCAGAGGCGGCGAGCGCATCAACAAACCAGTTAATATCACCCAGCATATTAATGGGTAAAGCTTCATCGTTTTTAACGCGTGCAATGACTGCGGATTTTTCTGCACCTGCGGTTAATACCAGGCGGCACTGAGCCTTGCTCAGGGTACCAATGCTCAGTGAGACCCGCTCATCAGGGGCCTTAGGCGAGTCATAAACCGGCACTACGGAGCGCTCATCACGCAGCGCCCTGTTATCCGGAAACAGGCTGGCGGTATGACCGTCCTCGCCCATGCCGAGAAAAACGATGTCAAAACAGTCTATAGCGCTGATCGTTTCACGGTAAATTTCAGCGGCCTTTTCCGCGCCCAGCTCTGCGGGAATGGGATGAACATGAGCCTGCGGCAAGCGTGACCAGAAATGTTTTTCCAGCATGACATCGTTGCGCCCGGCATCGCCTGCCGGCAGGCAGCGCTCATCGCCCGGATACCAGTGCACCTTATCCCACAGTATTTCTTTCACCGACAGATACCCCAGACAACTTGCCGGTGTATTGCCGCCTGGCAATACCACATGACAGACGCCATTGCGATGAATCACAGCAGCGATTTTTTCGGCGATAAAATCAGCCGCCGCTTTTGCGGCCTGATCGAAATCACTGTAAATAAACCATTGGTGCATATCAGGCTACGCCTCTGTGGAGAAATGTTTCATCATTTTTTACAATTCAGCTCGGTTTATGCCAGTAACCTTCACAGCCTTCGAACAATGCATCCATGCCGGGAATATCCAGCGTGCCTGCACGATAACGCTGCACTGATATCCGATCTTTCCAGGCATTTAATATCGGTTCGATGATCGCCCAGGACGTTTCGACTTCATCGGCCCGGGAGAACAAAGTTGCATCCCCGTTGAGAACATCGTGCAGCAGCACTTCATAGGCATCAGAAACATCTTCACCATTCTCCGAATAGGGCGCGCGCATCACCATGCGCTGGGTGTCGGTGGTCAGGCCGGGCATTTTGGCGTTCATGCGCAAGGCAATGCCTTCATCGGGATGCAGACGAAATATCATGGAGTTGGCCAGAGGCGGGTTGGCGTGAGTATCAAACAGATTAAAGGGCGGCTTTTTAAAATGGATCACAATTTCAGAGACCCGTTCGGGCAGGCGCTTGCCGGTCCAGAGAATAAAAGGCACACCCTGCCAGCGCCAGTTATCTATATAGAAACGTACGCCGGCAAAAGTTTCGGTCACCGAATCGGGAGAAACACCCTCTTCCGACACGTAGGCGTTAATTTTTTCGTCGCCCTTTGATCCCGAGCCATACTGCGCGGCGACCGTCTGTTTGTCCATGACGCCCGGTTCAAACTCGCGCACCGCGCGCAGTACTTTTATTTTTTCATCACGCACGGCATCTGCGGTGAATTCGACCGGCGGCTCCATGGCCACCAGCGTCATCACCTGCATCAAATGGCTCTGAATCATGTCGCGCAACGCGCCTGATTTTTCATAATAGTTGGCGCGATACTCGATGCCGATGGATTCGGCGGCGGAGATCTGGATATGATCAATAAAATTCCGGTTCCAAAGCGGCTCCAGGATGCTGTTGGAAAAACGATAGACCAGCAGATTCTGAACGCTCTCCTTGCCCAGATAGTGGTCGATACGGTAGATTTGCGATTCATCCAGCAGTTTCTGTAGCGCCTGATTTAACTGCTGGGCGCTGTCCAAATCCATGCCGAAAGGTTTTTCGATCACCACCCGCCGATAGCCTTCATCTTCATCAGCCAGCCCGAGTTTATGCAAACCGGCCGCGACCGTGGTGTACCAGCGCGGTGGTATCGCACAATAAAACATGGCGTTGGTATGGCCGTCTAATGTTTCCAGCGCGGCGGCCAGATCGGCATAGGTTTTATCGTCCTGCAGGTCACCATCCTCCATCCTGCACATGGCCGACAACTCCTGCCAGTGCGCTTCGTCCATTTTTATATCCGGCGCAAAATCGAGCATGCCCTGATGCAATGCATCCAGCCATACCTCCATAGTTCGACCCTTTAGCACGCCAATAACTTTGCTCTCGGGATGCAACAGTCCGCAACGCAACATCTTTACCAGTGCCGGTATTAGTTTTCGTTTGGTGAGATCGCCGCCTGCCCCGAAGATAACGATATTGCTCGGTTCAATCGACTTACCCGTGCAGGCTTTTGCTGCCGTATTCTCCATGATCACCTCTTACTATTTAATCTTTTTTACGAATGCTGTGACCACCAAAACCGGCACGCATGGCATTCAGCACCTTGCCCGCAAAGGCGGGATCCTGCCTGCTGCGAAAACGCATTTGCAGGGCCAATGGCAGTACCGGCGTCGGCACCGCCAGATCAATTGAATCCTGCACGGTCCAGCGACCCTCGCCTGAATCATCGACGTAATCGCTGAGTGCGGATAAATTTTTATCCTCGGCGAAAGCCTCGGCCATTAAATCCAGCAGCCAGGAACGCACCACACTGCCGTGCTGCCAGATTTCTGCAACCTGCTGCAAGTCCAGATCCATTTCCTGCTTGGCCTCCAGCATTTCAAAACCTTCGGCAAACGACTGCATCATGCCGTACTCAATGCCATTGTGAACCATCTTCACATAATGCCCCGC
>JAQICG010000202.1 GCA_027858635.1 Gammaproteobacteria bacterium
TCTCCTGTATACCCGGATCGTCTTCTACGACTAGAACGTTTGCCTTTTTCATCACAGTCACTCGTTATGAGAAAATACTTTTCTCGACTTCTTTCATATCAAGATGACGTATATCTTTACCTTTCACCAGATAGATTACATATTCGCAGATATTTTTAGAATGATCACCAATACGTTCCAGCGCGCGGGCCGCCCAGATGACGTTGAGACTACGGTGAATCGATCTCGGATCTTCCATCATGCGGGTAATTAACTGGCGCATGATGGCTTCGTATTCCAGGTCGACTTTTTTGTCTTCCGCTACGGTTGTGACGGCAGCTTCTACATCCATACGGGTAAAGGCGTCCAGTGCATCGTGCAGCATTTTGCGAACGTGATCGCCGAGATGACGGATTTCTACATAGTGTTCTTTCATGGCTCCGAGATCAATCAGTTCGCCGGCCATTCTGGCAACTTTTTCGGCTTCATCGCCGATGCGTTCGAGATCGGTAATGGTTTTAATGTTCATTAAAACCAGTCGTAAATCGCCGGCGGTGGGCTGGCGGCGGGCGATGATGTAGGTGCATTTTTCGTCGATGGCCACTTCCATGGCATTGATTTTAAAGTCTTCATCAACGATGCGTTCAGCCAGAGCGGCGTCGCCTTCGACCAGTGCTGTACACGCGCTTTGCACGTGATTTTCAACCAGACCACCCATGGTCATAACCTGATTTTTAAGGTCGTCTAGTTCTACATTAAACTGCTGTGAAATATGTTCGTTCATTTTATTATCCTGAGGTTATTAACCGTAACGTCCCGTTATGTAATCTTCCGTTTGCTTTTTTTCGGGATTGGTAAAGAGTTTCTCAGTGCCACCAAATTCAATTAAATCACCCATGTACATAAATGCGGTGTAGTCTGAAACACGTGCTGCCTGTTGCATATTATGGGTGACAATTATAATGGTGTATTCTGATTTTAGCTCATAAATCAACTCTTCGATTTTCAGTGTCGAAATAGGATCAAGCGCAGAGGCCGGTTCATCAAGTAATAACACTTCGGGCTTGATGGCAATAGCTCTGGCGATGACCAGTCTTTGCTGTTGACCGCCGGACAGGCCCAGGGCGCTGTCATTCAGGCGGTCACTGACTTCAGACCATAAGGCGGCTTTTTTCAATGCCCATTCAACACTTTCATCCAGTATATGACGTTTTTTGATGCCCTGTAAGCGCAGTCCATAAGCGACATTTTCGTAAATGGATTTGGGGAACGGGTTGGGTCTTTGGAATACCATGCCTATACGGCGACGCAATAAGGTAATGTCTACATCGGGGGCATAAATATTTTCACCATCCAGAGTAATATTTCCATGTACGTGTGCATTGTCGACCAGATCATTCATGCGATTGAAGACACGTAACAGTGTCGACTTGCCACACCCACTTGGGCCGATGAAGGCGGTAACGCGTTTTCTTGGAATCACGAGATTAACCTCATGAAGCGCTTGTTTCTCACCATAAAACAGATTTAGATCATTGACGGTGATGCAAATATCTTCATCTTCGATGCTTGATAGAGTAGCATTCTCTGAAATAACCGTCGGATCGATTGCATGCGTTCTAACGTGGTTGCTCATAATATTATCCAGATTTAATTATCTAAAGCTTTATATTTTTGACGCAAACGATTGCGCAATATAATCGCTGATAAGTTCAGTAATACAATAACGAGTACCAGCAGGAATGCTGTGGCATATACCAGTGGCCGCGCTGCTTCGACATTGGGACTTTGGAAGCCAACATCATAAATATGAAAGCCTAAATGCATGAATTTTCGATCCAGATGCAGATAGGGAGCCGTGCCATCAAGCGGTAATTCAGGGGCCAGCTTGACCACGCCTACCATCATCAAGGGTGCGACTTCACCTGCTGCTCTGGCGACGGCCAGAATCATGCCGGTCATTATGGCCGGACTCGACATGGGCAGTATTACTTTCCAGATGGTTTCGAATTTCGTAGCCCCCAGCGCAAGACTGCCTTCACGCAAACTGCCGGGTATACGGGAAAGCCCTTCTTCGGTTGAAACAATTACCACCGGTAATGTTAATAAAGCCAGCGTTAACGATGCCCACAGTAAACCGGGTGTTCCAAAAGTGGCACCTGGCAGGGCTTCAGGGTAGAACAGCTGATCGATGTTGCCGCCGAGGAAATAGACAAAGAAACCCAGACCGAATACACCATAGACAATTGAAGGCACGCCGGCGAGATTGTTAACCGCGATACGGATTATACGAATCATGGTTCCCTGTTTAGCATATTCACGTAGATAAATTGCAGCGATGACGCCCAGAGGCGTTACCAGAATTGCCATCAACAGCACCATCGTGACGGTGCCGAAAATAGCAGGAAAGACACCGCCTTCGGTATTAGCTTCGCGGGGGTCTTCAGTCAGGAAATTAATGAAAGATTTTACATAAGTAATACTTTTTTCCCAGACATTCATGGCATTGGGTTTATGTGCGGAAATAAAGGAAGCCATGGGCAGTTCG
>JAQICG010000076.1 GCA_027858635.1 Gammaproteobacteria bacterium
AGCCAGCAGCCCCACCACTCTGAGCAGCAGAAGAGTTAAAATGTTTTTCTGTAACTCTAGTTGCAGACTAATTTTTTTAGTGATTTTCATGTATCAGGAATCTTGTTGTTATCGATGCAGGCGCGCAGCATCCATCTGGCGGATACTGAGCAGCAGAAAGGTGGCTATAAATAAAATAAAATAGGCCAGGTCCACGCTATTTACCAGGCCGCGTAAAAACGGGCCAATGTGATGGGTGAGCGAGATATAACTAAAAACAGTGTCGCCGCCGATATCGCCGCTGTTCCGTTCCAGCATCCATAGCAATAACAGCAGACCAAACGTACTGATGGCTGCGACCACCGGGTTGGCAGTGAGTGAGGATAAAAAATTTCCCGCCGCGGCGAAGGCACTTAATAACAGTACTAATCCCAGCAGTCCCGCCGCCACTTTGCCGAGATCAAGCTCGGTGCCGATTATCAGCGATAGCGGCATCAGACTGATCATGCCGACAAGTATCAGATAGAACAGGACAATGCCCAGAAATTTACCCAGTACAATTTCGCTGATGCTGACGGGTGCAGATAGCAGCAGCGAGAGGGTGCCGTTGCGCCGCTCTTCGCTGATCAGGCGCATGGTCAGCAGGGGCGAGATCATTAGCAGAATCACGCTGGCAATTTCCAGCATCGGCGCGACCACCAGATCGGTGACGCCGGGGGCGTTATCCAGGGTAGCGAGCTCTTTCTGAATGGAAAAGAACAGATCAATCTGAGAGAGGAATATCCAGGCTAGAATCAGCTGGGTTACCGCCAGCACCGTCCAGGCCAGCGGCGATAGAAACATACTGCGCAACTCCCGCAGGGCGATATTTAAAATCATGCTCTCGCCTCCATGCGGTCATGCTCATCGCCCAGAGTGAGATCGATAAAAATCTGTTCCAGCGTGTGCTGATACGGGATCAGTTTAATCAGCCCCCAGTTGTTCGCCACCGCCACATCGGCAATATTTTCAGCAGTGGCGTGGGAGGTGTGCAGCAGAAATGAGCGCTCATCCAGACGCTCAACATTATTAATGCCCGCCGTTTCGTATAGCTGATTGATACCGGGCGGGCGCAGCAGCGTGACTTCGTAAAAACCGTGCGCAGGTTCGCCGCGCAGTTCATCCATATTCGCTTCGTAGACCAGTCGACCTTTGTTGATAATCTGCACGCGATTACACACCGCCTCGACCTCGGGCAAAATGTGGGTGCATAAAATAATGCCGTGCTCCTTGCCCAGCTCGACGATCAGTTCGCGAATCTCGCGAATCTGATTGGGATCGAGGCCGACGGTGGGTTCATCCAGAATAATAATTCGGGGTGCGTGCACAATCGCCTGAGCGATGCCCACGCGCTGCTGATAGCCCTTGGAGAGATTGCCGATCAGACGGCGTCCCGACTCTGTTAAACCGCAGCGTGTTTTGGCCAGGTTAATGGCGTCGCTGATGCGGGATTTTTCGATGCGGTGAAGGCGGGCGCAGTAACGCAGGTATTCATCCACCGTCATCTCTTTATAGAGCGGGGGCTGTTCCGGCAGATAGCCTATTTCCGCTTTGGCGCGTTTGGGGTTGTCGAGCAGATCAAAACCGTGAATATGAATCTCACCTGCAGAGGGCGCCAGATTGCCGCTCAGCATCTGCATGGTGGAGGACTTGCCGGCACCATTGGGGCCGAGAAAGCCGAGAATGTCGCCGGTTTTGAGGGTGAAGCTGATGTCGTCCACGGCGCGATGATGGCCGTAATAGCGGACAATATTATTAACGGTGATCAGAGACATGCGGGCTATTATTCCTGATTTAAACGGGCTTGCAAGTAAAATTTATTATAGCTTTTGTACACTAACACAGCGACAGATAGTGCATGAATAAATCCGATGGGCACTGTCGGGATTCAGTCTGTAGGCCGTTATAAAAGATGTGTGAGTGTAATTTTGGTCTAAAGTTGCTTGGCTTGGCGTTTATTGGCGATGCCGGTCTTGGCGGTTTTCTGCTGCGGATTTATCAGCGCGTCAAAGTTTGATTTTTCACCCGAGTTCAAAAAATCCTGTCTCAGTTTTTCGTTCACGGTCGCCTCAGCAAGGTTCATCTCCTGCGTCAGAATAGTGTAAAGCAGGGTGAACAGGCGCTTCAATGAAATCTTCCAGGTGCTGCCTTCACGTTGATAGAGTGAGTCGCTGAGGTGCAGGAAATTGTCAAAGGCCGACTGGCCAAGTATCAGCGGCAGGGTGTTCTGAAATCGGCCCGAGTTGGCGATCATGTCCCAGTAGCGGGCAAAACGATTGACTGTTTGCAGGGTGTAAAAATCAATGTTACGCGTGCTCAGAA
>JAQICG010000284.1 GCA_027858635.1 Gammaproteobacteria bacterium
AGTTTAGACTGATTAATTTAACCTAAAAAATATTCACCGCAAGCAGATTTTTCTGGAAAAAATTTGAACAGCCACAGGCTGGCCTGAAGGGTGGAGGGCAGGAAGCCCAGAATAACTGCGGAGTACGCGGAGAAAAACAACAACCTCAATTAACGTTATAGTGCCCATTTAATCCTAAAATGAATGACAACTATCGGCCAGGAGCAGAAGTTGGCAAGAATCTGGCGCTAACAGGTTTTGCCCCGATCTCTGATTTTTGCGATTTATCTGTCAGGATTGGAACAAGCTGTTGCAATGAAATTAGGTCTGCTGAGCGTCTGCTTTGGGTCGGGAATCATGTCGCCAGAGGGGTGTTTGTAATAGTGGGAAAGAGCTAACACGATTCGGGTTTCATCCTTGTGCAATATATCCGCACCCAATTTCATGTAGCCTTCTGCAGTAAGGCCTCGATATTCATTTATCTGGTCTAAGTCGGGTAACAGTTTATAAAGTCGTTTGTATATGGTTTCATAAATCATTGTTGGTCACTCCTGTAGTTAAAAAAACATCCCCGCTGGGGTGAAAACCCAGAAGGAGCGACTGCAAGGAGCGTTAAAACAGGGTTGAGTGACGTGTCATATCGGGGGGAACCTCTTGCACTGCACAAGCGAAGCGCGGAAGTGTGGGGGAACATTTGACTAAGGAACGACCCTGTTAGCCTAATGCGTAGCCAGAGGGGATTATTGATTTGTTCTTTTGTTTGATTGTGAGATTGAGGCGCGACTCCAGGACGGTGTCGTGCAAAGGCATGGATGCGGTTAACCCGTCGCTTTCGATAGCTCAGGCAAACCTAAATGATCGTGTCAGTGTTCATAGCGTTCGGTGAATATGCAAATCCACATTGCTTAAATAACCACATTATTTATACGTGTTCAACTGATCCTCGATAATATGCCAGTGATGAGTCCGCGGCATCTATCAAATAGACCCGCTTTTTTTCATTAATCACACATCTGGGCACTTTGCGCTACACTCTAATTGAGGCTTTTGTATATAATTCTCAGTATGTTACATGAGCAGGGTGAGAGTATTATTTCGAGTCATTATCTTAACTAAATTTATTTATTCAATGATAAGTCGACACGTCCCAACCAATCTTCATGTTGGGACAAACACCGTGAACCTTGCCTGGTTGTGCTCGGGCGTAAGATGTCAGATGGAGTGCGTTATTTTATTTCAATGGTAATGTAGCTTATACATTCCGCGCTATTTGCCTAACGATATTCAGGAGTTAATTTGACACAAATCAGCACGGATATCCCTTTACAAGCATTACTCAAACGCTTCGCAGTGTTTTATCTGCCCGTCGTTATTATTCTTTCCGGCATTTTGCTGGTGGGCGCTCGATTCGACGAGCACTTTCGGGTGGAAAACATAACAGTTCGCGAGAACAGTCGCATCGATGTTGCCAGGGGGCGAGTTACACATGATTTGTTGGCGATTGACATTGACCTACGTGTCATCACCAATCTGCCCTTGTTGCAAAATTATCTGAATAGCGGTGATCCGGCGCTACGAGCACAACTGGAAAAGTATTTTCTGGTGCTGGCGCGGGAAACGCGACGTTATGATCAGATACGCTACCTTGACGCCAACGGTCAGGAAGTGGTGCGCATCAATTACCAAAATGGCAGGCCCACCATCACGCCCCGCCAGCAGTTGCAAAATAAGGCGAACCGCTATTACTTCAGCGACACGTTCAAACTCAAACAGGGCGAAGTATTTATTTCTCCGCTGGACTTGAATGTTGAGCATGGGAACATTGAAGTTCCTTACAAGCCGATGCTTCGTTACGGCACACCGGTGTTCGATGGTGCGGGACGAAAGAAAGGCGTCATCCTGCTCAATTATCTGGGTAGTAAACTGCTACAAAATTTTAAATCCGTAATGCAGAATGGCATGTCACATAGTGTCATGCTGCTTAATCGGGACGGCTATTGGCTGAGCGCCGACAACCGTGAAGATGAGTGGGGCTTCATGCTTGGCAAGAGCGAGCGCACTTTCGGGCATGATTTCCCCAAAGCGTGGAGCTCCATTTCTGCTGGTGATCATGGTTCCTTGCTGACAGATCAAGGATTATTTGTCTATACCACGGTCCGCACTCTGTTGGGAGAACGTCATTCGTCCACGGGTTCTGCCCTGGCGCATGAGCGCAGCCAGCAACAAGTGATGACGCATGAATATAACTGGAAGATTGTGTCATTTGTTCCCCATAACATTCTGTCAGCCAGCGCCTTCTACAACCAGCCATACTTCGCGAAATTTCTGGCTGCTACCTATCTGTTGCTTGCGCTGGCCGCCTTGTTGGTCGCACGCATCGCCTTAAGTCGAGAACTGGCGAAACAGGAAATCAGCAAACTCAACGAAGAGTTGGAACAACGTGTAGCAGAGCACGCAGCTGGAGAAGAAAATCTCTCTGTCACACTCAAATCTATCGGCGACGGCGTGTTGACCACCGATGCCGAAGGGCGAGTAACGCGCCTGAATACCGTCGCCGAGCAGCTTACCGGCTGGTCGCAGGCGGAAGCAGCTGGGCTCCCCGTGGCCGACGTTTTTCACATTATCAATCAAAAAACTCGCCAGCCTGCAATTATTCCAGTGGCAGAAACGCTGGCGCAAGGGGTTATTCATGATTTAGCCAATGGCACCCTGTTGATTGCACGCGACGGCAGCGAGTGTCCCATCGCCGACAGCTGTGCACCCATTCTACATCGCGATGGCAGTGTGATCGGAGCGGTACTGGTGTTTCGTGATGTGACTCGAGAGTATGCAGCTCAAGCGGCATTGCGTGACAGTGCCGCGCGCATTCAGGCAGTGCTCAATACCGTAGCCGACGGTATCATCACCATCAATCAACACGGTATCGTCGAGACGGTTAACCCAGCCGCTGAGCGCCTATTCGCCTATCCCGCTGCCGAGATCGTCGGCCAAAACATCAACATGCTGATGCCAGAGCCTTATCGCCACCAGCATGATGGCTACCTCGATCATTATTGCAACACCGGTGAGGCACGTATCATCGGCATCGGGCGCGAAGTGGTGGGGCGATGCAAGAACGGCAGCACCTTCCCGATGTACCTGGCCGTGAGTGAAATGAAACTGGACAAACAGCGTTACTTTACCGGCATCGTGCATGACCTCACCGAACGCAAACAGGCGGAGGCGTTGCTGCATCAAGCAAAAGAAAAAGCCGAGTTGGCCAACCACGCCAAGGATTCATTCCTCGCCACCATGAGTCACGAAATACGTACGCCACTCACTGGCATGCTAGGTATGCTGGAATTGCTTTCCATGACATCGCTTGATGACGAGCAAGATAAAACATTAGGCGCGGCCTGGGACTCGGCCAGAAATCTGCTGCGTATTGTCAACGATATTATGGACTGGTCCAAGATACAGGAAGGTAAATTGACGCTATCCCCTCAATCCACCTCGATCCCTCAGTTGCTGCAAGAGGTCGTCAATACCTATTCCCGCGTAGCTAGCACCAATAGTTTGGTGTTGTGGCAGCACGCCGATTCCAGACTTGGCGCAGCGCACGTCGTCGATCCGCTACGCCTTTCCCAGATACTGAACAACTTTGTCAGTAATGCACTCAAATTTACCCAACATGGTGAGATCGAGCTGCGCGTCGAACTTCTCGAACAACTCGAGAGCGGCGAGAAGATGCGGTTCTCTGTGAAGGACACCGGCGTCGGTATCCCTAAAGATGTCCAGAAAAACCTGTTCCAGCGCTACCATCAGGAGAGCGCAGACACCGCCCGCCTATATGGCGGAACCGGACTGGGGCTGGCAATTTGTCTTCGGTTAGCAGAATTGCTGGATGGACAAATCGAGCTGGTAAGCTCGCCTGGGCAAGGCTCGACCTTCAGTATTACGGTGATCCTGCCTGTCTCTGCCGCACCCGGTGAGCAGATTCCGACCCTGGTGCCTGTGGTAGCACAGAAGAAAGTCGAACCTCTGTTCGACGGTAGCACACAGGCTCCGCTGGTGCTGGCAGTAGACGACCATCCGATCAATCGCGACACGCTGGCACGCCAGATCAAATTGCTCGGACTGCGCTCAGAAACTGCTGAGGATGGGCAAGACGCATTGACGAAGTGGCAGGATAAGCACTTTGCACTGATCATCACGGATTGCCACATGCCGGAAATGGATGGCTATACGTTCGCAAAATCGGTTCGCAAAATCGAGGCCGAGAAAAGACTTCATCGCACACCCATGATTGCATGGACGGCCAATGCACGCACAGAAGAAGGTGAGCATTGCAGCGCTGCTGGCCTGGATGATTTGCTGGTCAAGCCTGCCAATCTTAGTCAATTGAAGACGATGCTGGCAAAATGGCTCCCCATCTCTGAAACAGACAATAGTCAAATCACACCTGCGGTGTCTGATGCGCATAGCAGGCAAGCTACCGGAACGATCGATTTTGCTGCGTTAAGTGAGGCTGTGCCAGATAGTACTGAACATATTCATGTGCTAAAGAAATTTCAGTCACATCTTCGGGTTGACCTCACCCAGTTGCTCGAAAATCTGGAACAAGGTGACAGGGTCAATGTGGAGGGTACCGCCCATCGCATGAAAGGCTCCTGCCGCATGATGGGGGCAACAGATATGGCAGGCGCTTGCGCAACCATCGAGCAGAATGCACGTGAAGGTAATATGGACGACGCCTACGACGGGATGACGCGTTTGAACGATGCCATCAAACAGTTCGAAACATATCTGGCTGAAATAGCGACACTTGAAAGGAATTCCGATGAAAGTCAATGAAGTTAATATCCTGGTTGTTGAAGATGATGATTTTCAACGCGAGATGCTCGTCAATATGCTGCGCTCACTAGGCGCGACATCGATAAGCGACGCAGCGAATGGCCAGCAGGCACTTGAGGTGCTGCATTCTGAAAATGCGAAACCGATGGATATTGCGATTTGCGATATTAACATGCCGGAAATGGATGGTATGGAATTTCTGCGTCATCTGGGTGAGGAAAAGTCGGCGACCTCAATCATCATACTTAGTACGTTAGACAAGGCATTACTGGCTTCGGTAGCAAAGATGTCACTTGCTTATGGTATGAAGCTTCTTGGCGTCATTGAAAAACCGATATCAGTCGCACAACTTGAAGCGATGATTTTCAAATATGAGCGTACGAATATAAAGCCGAAAAAAGCGGTGAACACGGGGCCGAAGTTCAGTCTTGAAGAAATATTGCACGGGGTGCATGCAAAACAGTGTGAGCCGTTCTTTCAACCCAAAGTGGATTTGGAAACAAACAGGATAGTCGGCGCTGAGGCGCTAGCACGCTGGATACATCCCGAGCATGGGGTGGTCGCACCTTACGCTTTCATCAATTTGCTTGAACAGAGCAGTAAGATGGACGAGTTGACGTTTAATATGCTGGATAAGTCGGTTGCCGCGTCTCGCTTATTGCACGACAGCGGTCATGCGATTTCCATCTCGATCAATCTGTCGCTGACTTCGCTAACGGACATTTCACTGGCCGACAGGATTACTCAAGTGGTTAAAGAGGCGGGTGTCGATCCGCAGCAGATCGTTCTCGAAATCACCGAATCAGCGGCCATGACCGATGTCGCTTTCGCATTAGAAAACCTGGCACGACTGCGCATGCACGGCTTCGGCCTTTCCATCGACGATTACGGTACCGGCTATGCCAGCATGCAGCAACTCACGCGTATTGCCTTTACCGAACTAAAAATTGACCAATCTTTTGTAACTGATTTTGCAACCAATCATGCGTTACGCATCATCGTAGAGTCGAGCATCGACATGGCGCACAAGCTGCAGGTCAAAAGCGTTGCTGAGGGGGTGGAGACACAAGAGGATTGGGATACATTGAAGAGCATGAATTGCGATGCGGCACAGGGTTATTTCATTGCCAAGCCAATGAATCTATCCTCGTTTGTTGATTTCTGTGCTGAATATTCTGCCAGACAAGTTTGATTTTATCACTAGATCTTGATATTCGGTAATTGTGGGTTAGAAACATCAATCATTAGACAGGTTATGGCCATAACTGGACTGGGGGTGCCAAGTCTTACAACTCATTCAAGAATGGACGGTTGAACAGTTGTGCGACCATATACAAAACCGCTGATAATCCGCTTTCGGGATACACGAATGACTGCAACGGGTCGATAGTGGACATTTGCATTTCCCACCCTGTACAACCTGCCTCAGATTTTGGCGTTGGTAGGGTCAATTCGCCATGGACGGCGAATTGAGGTTCGTCGAGCAAGGATGGGAGTTGTACCGACGCGTTGGCAAAGCCCGAATCTGAGGTTTCCCGCAGGGCAGGTTGTTTGGGGCTAATTTCTTTGGTTACTTTCTTTTTTCGTAAAAGAAAGTAACACGCGCAAGCAAGCGCGGAACAAATGTTATGGATTGGCACGATAAGAATAAAAATAAGGACGCTAAAATCTGGATCCCGGCTCAAAAGCATGCTGGGATGACAGAATAAAAAACTAAACCTCTACAGAAAGACTTTTCAAATCTAAATACAAAAACTCTGCCGTTAAATTTTTCGCCTGTGTTTTGTTAGCCACGTTAAAAACACCGCATTCTTCAATCCAGCCTGCACCGTGTACTCTCTCCGCAACCATCTCGCTGCTCTGCATCTGTCTCGGTAAAACAAAACAATTATCTTTTCGATAAAGTAAATTGTAGGGCTGGTTCTCAGCATGATACTTCTCAACTACTGCCCAGCATTCATCTACTGAAATGGTTTTAATACAACGCATGGGATAATCATGCCTGCCGCCATTGTGTTGCCACAACGGTTATTATATTGGTAACTTTTCTACCAGAACAAACGACTGAAAGTGTAATTGATTGACCGAAGCACAGGCGCCTAAACTATTATAACCAACACCGAAGCCGGCGAACACATCGGCCTGCTCGGCAACCAGTTGCCAGATAAGTTCATGCTCGTCTTTGGTCAAATATTGCGGCAGCTCCAGTTCGGGTTGTGGCACGATGATCAGATGGTACGGCGCAAACGGAAATTTGTTGTACAGCACCCTGAGCGGGACATTGTGCCATTCCCCTTCCCATAATATTTCGGGGCGCAGAAACGGCTTGTTGAAATGAAATTTGTCGTTATCGAATTCACGAAAAACCGTTTCGATTTTTTCCGCAGAGGCGCGCTCGGGTCGTAGCGCGCGCATGGGGTTGTACAGAAGCTCCCATTCTCCCTGAGCAATACTTTCCCAGACGGTAAGCGATCCGACACCTTTCTTTTTAATTTTTTCAAACACGTCCAGATCATCTTGCGGCGCGATTAATTCACCCGCCTTGTGCCGGTTGTTGAGCTCGACGAACATGGCCATTAAATCTTTTTTTAGAATCTTCTGTGAGGCCCTGTCCTGCAAGCTGTTCGACAGCACCAGAATGAAGGCGCCCAGTTCATCGGGCGAGAGCATGCTCCTGAGTTTTTCAGTGAACAGGGTTTTAAATTCGGTCAGACTGGATGCAATAAACATGGAATCAACAGACAGGAATTAAAAAGGTGATTTTAGCAGCACATACAACGTAATATTTATTAACTACGAGTACGACAAATTCGTCTGGAACGAATTTGAACGTTAGCCCCAACGGGGTGAAGCACAAGGAAGTGCTGAATAATGAATTCGCAGCTACAGTTTTCCACATTGTGCAAATAGCTTTGTATGATGTAGATTTTTTGATAGAGCAAGGCAAAAATTGTTGCAAAGGCGGAGTTTACATTTAGTAAATGAGCATTTTGAAACAATTTTTAACGCAGCTATAGCAAAAAAGATGCGTCATACAAAGCTATTTGTCGGGCATGCTGCGTTTGCTGCGTAACCACTTGATCAGCGGCTCCCAGCTTTCGAGATCCTGATAGACCTGCGAGGGGGGCATTTCAAATATGCCGATGCCATATTCTTCTGCACGAATATAATTCTGGGTATCGCGCAGCGTAGCCACATAGGGTATTTTAATTTTTCTTAAAAACTCATACAGCTCGGCGAAGATGATGGTGTTTTCACGCACACGGTTGGCGACGATACCGATCTTGACCTGGTTGCGCTGCACCTTGCCGACCGCTTGCAGCTCCTGCATATAGTCGGTGGCGGCTCGCATGTCGATGGGGGAAGGCAGCACCGGGAAGATAATGGTATCGGCTCTGCGCACCAGCTCGGTCAGCTCCTTGCCATGTACCCGAGCGGGGGCGTCGATGATGAGAATGTCGGTATCCTTGCCGTGGCGCAGTGGCTCCTTGAAGGCGGCGATGCCTTCGACGGCTGGCCACTGTTCGTCGCGCGCTGCCAGCCAGGCCAGGCTCGAACCCTGCGGATCATAATCGGCCAGAACGACTTTTTTCTCTTCCTCGAAAGCATAATAGCTGGCGAGGTTCGTCGAAATGGTGCTTTTGCCGCAACCGCCTTTGGCGTTGAGAACCACGATTGTACGCATGCTGCTCTCCTGCTTTTTTACTGTTCCCCGATTCTAGGACAATCGGCTTAAATACACACGCATCTTATAACGATAATACTGTGCTTGTAAAAACGCCCCGCCAGTGACCCGCCAGTTGACAAGGACTCGATAACAGCAGGATGCCAATCATCGCGGCCATAAAAAAGCCGGCCCCATTACCGGTGCCGGCTTTTTAAACAGCATGGAGAGAACCTAAAGCTGCTTGATGCCTGCGATCAGACCGGCCACGGCTTTCTGGGCATCGCCATAGAGCATGCGGGTGTTATCGGCGTAGAACAGGTGGTTCTCGATGCCCGAGAAACCCGAGCCACGGCCACGCTTGATGACGATGGTGTTCTGCGCCTTGTCGGCATTCAGAATGGGCATGCCATAGATCGGGCTATCCGGATTGGTACGCGCCACCGGATTGACCACGTCGTTAGCACCGATCACCAGCGCCACATCGGCGGTGGGAACTTCGGGATTAACCACATCCAGATCGAGACTCGTGTCGTCATC
>JAQICG010000048.1 GCA_027858635.1 Gammaproteobacteria bacterium
GCGCTACCGTATTGACGGTGTGCTAAGGCAGATTCGTAGTCTGCATAAAGATTACTGGTCCGCCATTGTGGTGCGGCTGAAAGTGATGTCCTCGATGAATATTGCAGAGACCAGAATTCCACAGGACGGTCGCCTGAGTCTGCAAGTGCAGGGCCACCGGGTCGATTTTCGTGTGTCGGCGCAACCCACCACGCACGGCGAAAATATCGTATTGCGTGTGCTCGACCGCGCCAAAGGCATTGTGCCGCTGGAAGCACTGGGGCTGCATGAAGACACCCTCAGTGCCCTGAAAATGATGATGGCGCGCCCTGAAGGTATTATTCTGGTAACGGGCCCCACCGGCAGCGGTAAGACCACCACGCTGTACTCGATGCTGAATTACGTGAAATCCGAAGAAGTGAACATCATGACGCTGGAAGACCCGGTGGAGTATCCGGTGGACATGATCCGCCAGACCTCCATCAACGAAGTGGCGAGAATGGATTTCGCCAACGGCATCCGCTCTATGATGCGACAGGACCCCGACATTATTCTGGTCGGTGAGGTACGTGACGAAGACACCGCCGAAATGGCATTCCGGGCAGCCATGACCGGGCATCAGGTGCTTACCACGTTGCACACCAATTCGGCCATTGGCGCGATTCCCCGCCTGCTGGATATCGGCGTACTGCCCGATATCATGACCGGAAACATTATCGGCATCATCAGCCAGCGCCTAATCCGCCTGCTGTGTTCGCACTGCAAAAAGGAGGTATGGTCGGACGTGGTTGATAGCCGGCTACTGAGAGTCACCGAGCCGGTAAAAATTTGTGAACCTGCGGGCTGTGAGCATTGTAGCAATACCGGCTACAAAGGCCGAATATCTGTTATGGAAGCGCTAACCATCGAAGACGATCTGGATGAGCTGATTGCGAAAAGAGCAACGCTAGGCGAGCTAAAAGAGTGTGCTGTGAAATCGGGTTATAAAACCCTGGCTGACGATGCCATAAGAGTAGTGATGGCCGGTCTCACCTCCCTGCGGGAGGTTTCACGGGTGATCGACATGACGCGGCGACTGAAATAACCTGAAGATATAAATCATGCCGGATTATAAATTCAAAACAATCGACGAAATGGGCAAGGTGCGCGGCGATACCATGATCGCCAGCAACCCCATGGAGCTGGAGAAACGCCTGAAAAGCATGGGCTTCGATCTGCTCAGCTTCGACGAGCAGGCCAAAGCCTCGAAATCATGGCTGCGCAGGAGAACCATAACCCGACGAGAACTGATCAATTTTACTTTCCATATTGAACAGTTATTAAAAGCCGTTGTACCGCTGCTCGACTGCCTGCGTGATATTCGAGACAGCCTGGATTACAGCCATTTTACCGATGTGCTGCAAACCATCATCGATGACATCGAAGGCGGCAAAACTTTATCGCTGGCGTTGTCCGAACACAAAAATATATTTGATGATATCTATGTCACCCTGGTTCGCGTCGGCGAAGAGACCGGACTGCTGGTCAAGGTGCTGGGAGAAATGGGCGATACCCTGCGCTGGCAGGACGAGCTGGCAGCACACAGTCGCAAAATAATGATCTACCCCGCCATCGTCAGCTTTGTGGTGCTGAGCGTAGTCAGTTTTTTGATGATCTATCTGATGCCGCAACTGCTGCCGTTTATAAAAAACATGGGCACGGAAATTCCCACGCATACGCGAATACTCATAGCGGTCTCATCAGCGTTTGTTAATTACTGGTATGTCATGCTGCTAAGTCCGGTCGTTATTTTTGTCGCTATCAAGTTGATCGCCGTAAACAGGCCGGATGTTCAGCGCTTTATCGATAAAATGAAATTAAGAATATGGCTGTTCGGGCCGCTGATGATGAAAATAAAATTAGCCCGCTTCGCCAACTATTTTGCCATGATGTACGGCGCAGGCATTACGGTGCTGAATGCCCTGAAAATTTCCGAAGGCATTATGAACAACATGATGCTGGAAGACTCCATACACGGTGCCAGGGCACGCATCTCGGAAGGCATGCAAATCAGCGAAAGTTTTGAAGCGACCGGCGTATTTCCTTCCATGATCGTGCGCATGATCCGTATTGGTGAAGACACCGGTGCAATGGACGAAGCCCTGATGAACGTCAGTTATTTCTATAATCGCGAAGTGAGAGAGTCGATAGATAAAATTGAGCCAGCCATGATGCCGGTATTGACAGTGCTGCTGGGCGGGATAATGATGTGGATTATGCTCTCGGTACTGGGTCCGGTCTACGATGCAGTTGCTAACGTAAAAATATAATGTCAGGGATAATTAAAGAACGTGAATAGAGTTTTTTATTTTTCAGGCCATCGGCTAACGGTATTCCACTGGGACCGTAAAAAGTTTCACGGTGCCTGCTCGTTCGAGCCTAATCTGGAAGGCCTGGATAAATTCAAGCAGTATCTGAACACATCGGCAAAATCGCCCGCACGGCTACTGGTCGATGTCATTGAGGAAGACTTCCGAATAGAAA
>JAQICG010000408.1 GCA_027858635.1 Gammaproteobacteria bacterium
GCTTTACAACATAACGCTATTGATGAATTCAAGCAGCATTATCGCTCTCTGGATGCACTGCTGATCGATGACATCCAGTTTTTTGCCGGCAAGGAGCGCTCTCAGGAGGAGTTTTTCCATACCTTCAATGCCCTGCTTGAGTCGGGCAGCCAGATTATTCTGACCTGTGATCGCTATCCGAAGGAGGTCGTAGGCCTTGAAGAGCGCCTGCGCTCACGCTTTGGCTGGGGTTTACCCGTGTGCATCGAACCACCCGAGCTGGAAACGCGCGTAGCCATTTTGCAGAAAAAAGCTGAGGAATATAAGCTCAAGTTTCCTAGTGAGGTGGCTTTTTTTATTGCTAAACGCATCCGTTCAAACATTCGCGAGCTGGAAGGGGCGTTTCGCCGGGTCATGGCCACGGCCAATTTCACCAAGTGTGCGATTACACTTGATCTGGCAAAAGATGCTCTACGCGACCTAATTGCGATTCAGGACCGGGCTATCAGTATCGAAAACATACAGAAAACGGTAGCCGAATATTACAAAATTCGCAGTTCTGACCTGTTATCCAGTCGCCGTAGTCGCTCCATTACCCGACCCCGACAGCTGGCGATGGCCCTGGCCAAGGAACTAACAAATCACAGCCTACCTGAAATAGGTGCTGCTTTTGGTGGGCGGGATCATACAACGATATTGCACGGTTGCCGTAAGATAGTTGAACTTAGAGACTCAGACGCGAAAATAAGCGAAGATTACACTAATCTGATGCGAATCTTGAGTAATTAATAACAAGCTGTGGATAAACTGTTATCAGCTGGGGTGTAACGTGTAGATGAAATCGGGGGATAAAGTTATCCACATTTCATCTACAGGATAAGGTTAGAATAACCCCCGTAAATATTGCTAAATATATTTCGCATCTTGTTGAAATATAAGTATCTGTCAGAGTTATCCCTGATATTGAGCGAGACTTATAATAACAATAAGTATATATAAAAGAACTAATACTAATTAAGGTCACACGATGAAATTTCAAATTCAAAGGGACAACCTGCTTAATTCATTGCAGCAGATAATCGGCGCTGTTGAAAAACGACAGACTATGCCTGCGTTATCTAACGTACTTATTAAGGCTGATCATAATTCTCTATCATTAACTGCTACTGATCTGGAAATCGAATTTCTTACGCAGATAGAGATGGTTATTGACGAACCGGGTGAAATTACTGTTCCAGCCAGAAAGATGCTGGATATATGTAAATCACTGCCTGCGGATACGCAGGTGAATTTCAGCCTTAAAGGTGACAAGGCCATGATTCAGTCAGGCCGCAGTCGTTTTTCACTGGTCACCCTGCCGGCTAGTGAATTCCCCTCCCTGGATGAAATCAGTTCTAACTCCACCTTTGAGTTACCACAGACAACCTTAAAAGATATTATTGATAAAACTGCTTTTGCCATGGCTCAGCAGGATGTGCGTTATTATTTGAATGGTCTGATGCTGGAAGTGGGCTCAAAAGTACTTAGAGCTGTCGCTACCGATGGCCACCGTCTGGCTTATTGTGAAAAAGTGACCGATTGTGAGCTGGCTGAAATCAAGCAGGTTATTCTGCCCCGAAAAGGGGTTATTGAATTGGCCCGACTGCTCGAATACAGCGATGACAAGGTTAAAATAATACTGGGTAGCAATCATCTGCGCGTTGAGCTCAACAATCTTCGCTTTACCTCTAAGCTAATCGATGGCCGCTTCCCGGACTATAACCGGGTGATTCCCGAGGATGGTAATTCGGTAATGACTGCCGAGCGCGAAACTTTTAAACAGGCTCTGATTCGCGCTTCTATCCTCTCTAATGAAAAATATCGGGGTATCCGATTGATTCTGGAAGACAATCTGGTGCGCCTGCAGGCACACAACCCCGATCAGGAAGAGGCGGATGTTGATCTGGAGGTTAATTACAAAGGCGAAACGTTGGAGATTGGTTTTAACGTTAATTACATGATTGATGCCCTCAATGCGGCCAATTCAAACATGGTACAGCTGACCCTGAGGGACTCTAACAGCAGCTGTCTGCTGAGTTATCCCGATCTGGGCGACTGCAAATACGTCATCATGCCAATGCGACTTTAGTTATAACGAACTTATAAAGGACTGTTATGCATTTAATGCGGTTGCAGATCCAGCATTTTCGCAATTTGGCCAAAGTTGATTTCGAACCGGTTGATGGTGTCAATTTAATTACAGGACTTAATGCTTCAGGTAAAACCAGTTTACTTGAAGCTATTTACTATCTCAGTCATCTACGTTCGTTCAGAACTCACCAGATCACAGACCTCATAAACCGACAGGCAACGCAGCTACAACTAGTTGCAAAAATTCACACCAACTCGCATCATCAGATTCCTTTGGGGATATTGCGCAGCCGTAACAAACTGGAGGTGCGTGCAAATCACCAGCCGATCAAAAGAGTCGCCGATATAGCAGCGCTATTTCCGGTAATCGCCATACATCCTGACAGCTATAAACTCATTACCGGAGGACCTTCTTACAGAAGGCAGTATCTGGACTGGGGAGTGTTCCACGTGGAACACAAGTTTTTTGCTATCTGGCAACGCTATAAAAAAGCTTTGCAGCAACGTAATGCTGCGCTGAAGTCAAAGCAGAATGATGAGTACTGCGCATTATGGAACAGGGAGCTTTATGACATGGCGGCCCTTATTGATCAAATGCGTGATAATTACATGAATGCACTCCAGCCCTACCTTCAAGCCCTGATTCATCGGTTTTTTAAAGACCAGGATGTAGAGCTGAACTATAAACGCGGTTGGTCGGCAGAGAGTAATCTGAAGGCTCTGTTTAAATCAGAATTATACCGAGACCGGATGAGGGGGTTTACCCAGTACGGCCCGCACCGAGCAGAACTATTGATCAGGGTCGACGGCCAGTCTGCACAGACCGGCATCTCACGTGGACAGCAAAAAACGCTGGTTGCCCTGCTGCGACTCGCCCAGGCACAGCATTTTACTGAAAGCACCGGTCGCAACTGCATTCTTCTGTATGATGATCTTGCGGCGGAACTTGATACCGGGCATCGTCAGGAGATACTGGCGGTGCTAGTTAAAATGAAGGTGCAGCTATTTTTGACGGCGATCGAAGCTGAACAGATCGATCTGTCCGGATGGGAGACTAAAAAAATGTTTCACGTGGAACAAGGTAGGGTCAAAGACCTGATATAATGACGCTTTGCTGATAAATGGTTAATTCAATGAGCACGGAAAATACTTACGATTCCACAAACATTAAGGTATTAAAGGGACTTGATGCCGTTAGAAAGCGCCCGGGGATGTATATAGGCGACACCGAAGATGGCACCGGTTTGCATCACATGGTGTTCGAGGTGGTCGATAACTCTATCGATGAAGCCCTGGCCGGTTATTGCACCGAGATAAATGTAAAAATAAACGATGATGGCTCAGTGACGGTGAAGGACAACGGTCGCGGTATCCCCACCGATATTCACAAGGAAGAGGGGCGCTCGGCGGCAGAAGTGATTATGACTGTCCTGCATGCGGGCGGTAAGTTCGATGAAAACTCCTACAAGATATCGGGTGGTCTGCACGGCGTTGGTGTTTCGGTGGTGAATGCACTTTCCGAGAAAATGCAGCTGACCATACAGCGCAATGGAGAGATCTATCAGCAGGAATACAGCCACGGTGATCCTGTCAGTGATATGAAGGCTATCGGAAAGACCGATAAAACAGGTACCGAGCTTCAGTTCTGGGCTAGTGTCGATATATTTAAAAATATCGAATATCACTACGACATTCTGTCCAAACGTCTGCGTGAACTGTCGTTTCTGAATTCAGGGGTCCGTATTG
>JAQICG010000406.1 GCA_027858635.1 Gammaproteobacteria bacterium
GCCTTTGGGCAAGCCACCGCCGGTGATCTCGTCCAGCCCCTGAATACCAGTTGGCGCTTTGGGTAATTGCGGCCTGACTTTTGCCGTTGATTTGGATTTTGATACTGATTTGGGTTTTGGCGTTGGCCTGAGTTTGGTCATGATAGAACCCTTTATTCTTGTTCCATAAATTAAGTACTTGAATAATCAAGATACTCACCCACCCTACCAGCAAATTATTCACTACATACCAGAGAACTAGCATACCCTTATTTTGATCTAGCGTAGCATCACAAGAAACGCGGAAATTTGAACATGAAGGCCTGATTACCAATTACATGGACATCCATGTTTAGTGCCTAAAAAAACTTTGCGCCTCTGCGTCTTCACTAATCGAGCCAGCTCACTATCTATCGCAATCGGCCTGATAGTCGATGAAGTCCACCGTCAGTACGTCGCTATTGCTAGCGTGTTTTACCGCTCCTCACTAGTCACCTCTTAGGTGACAGACTCAGTCGTACTCGCAAACCGTCCAGTTCGGGTGAGCGATCAAGTTCCAGTGTGCCGTTATACAGTTCGACAATTTCCTTGACGATGGCCAGCCCCAGACCGTGGCCGGGGCGCGATTCATCAAGGCGGTAGCCACGCTGAGTGAGCACGGCCAGTTCCTGTTCGCTAACGCCATTACCGTCATCTTCAACCACAATGTAAATTGCATCGCTCTGCTCAATGCTGCAATTCACTTTCGCCTTTGCCCACTTGGTCGCGTTGTCGAGCAGGTTGCCCAGCAGTTCCAGTAAGTCATGCCGATCAACATTGGTTAAATTTTGTTCTGGATATTTGCAATCAAACTTAATTTTTTTGTCGTGGTAAATACGTTCTAACACGGTGATCAATGCGGGCAATTCTTCGGCGGGATTAAAACGTTGCCCGGCACTACCGGCGCCAGCCAGCCGGGCGCGGTTCAGTTCATGTTCGATTTGCTGTTGTAGCGCGGTGGTGTGCCGGTGCAGTTCCTGTTGCAGTGCGGCCGGGGTGTTTTTGTCATCGGCTAATTGCGTTAATAAATTCAGCGGGCCTTTTAAAGCGTGCGCCAGATTGCCCAGTGCATTACGCGAACGTTCCAGCCGCCTGCCCATGACCAGCAATAACCGGTTCACTTCCACCACCAGCGGCTGCACCTCCAGCGGCACGGCTTCGGTGAGCTGGTCGATATCGCCGCGCTCCAGCTGTTCGATTTCACGGCCAAGCTGGCGTAGCGGCGCGAACGAATCCCGCACAATGCGGCGCTGGATAAACAGAATCAGGAACAGGAAAATCACGGTCAGCGCCAGCAGTAGCAGCGCGTTTTGCAGGAGCCGCTGTTGCAGCTGGCTGAGGTCTTCCGCGACCATAATGGTGACGTTGTGATTGCCCTTGCGATAGCCGCCCGCCCACATCAGCAGCGGCTGTTCGGCCGGGCCGGTGATGCGGCGCGTGTGCTGCTCACCGGGGGCGAGTGTGGCGCCGCTCAGCTCCGCATCCCAGAGCGAACGCGAGCGCAGGCTGCCGCCATTTTCCAGCTGCAACAGAAAATAATGCCCGGAAAGCGGCCGCTGGTAGATCGCCGAAATCGCGCCTTCGAGCAATGTGGCGTTGCCCTCAGCATCAACTTGCAGCGCGGCCAGCAGACCTTCGCCGTCGTGTTGCAGGCGCGAGACAATCAGCTCATCGGCCAGCCGCTGGTTCTGATCGTAAATCAGCCAGCCGATCAGTCCTGTCAACAGAATCAGGCTGATACCCAGCCCGACATTCAGCCGCTGCGCCAGTGAATTCATAGCGCCTCACCGCCAAAAATATAACCCTGACCGCGCCGGGTTTCGATCAGCTGTTTGCCGATTTTCTGGCGCAGGCGTTTGATGTAGGCCTCGATCACGTTGCTGTCGCGGTCGGCATCACCTTCGTAAACGTGTTCGGTGAGGCGGGTTTTGGAGAGTAGCTTGCCGGGGTTGATCATCATATAGCGTAGCAGGCGAAATTCGGTGCCGGTGAGTTCGACACACTCGCCGTCGCCCATCTGCACACACTGTCGCTCTTCGTCGAGGGTTAAGCCGGCGACAGACAACTGCGGCGCGGCGCGTTCCTGTGCCCGGCGCAACAGGGCATCGAGGCGGGCGAGCAGCTCTTCCTGATGAAACGGCTTGCCCAGATAATCATCCGCACCGGCCTTCAGGCCATCGACACGTTCGTGCCAGGCGTCACGCGCAGTGAGAATAATCACCGGTAGCTGGCTGCCGGCACTGCGCCAGTTTTGCAGCACCTCCAGCCCCGGCCTGCCCGGCAGACCCAGATCGAGAATCACCGCATCGTAGGCTTCAGTTTCACCCTGAAACTGGCCGTCGATGCCATTGTCGACCAGGTCGACCGCATAACCGGCGCGGCGCAAATCCTGCCGCAGGCGCGGGCCAAGTACTGCATCATCCTCGACCAGCAGCAGCCGCATCAGTCGTCCTCTTCGCCCAGCGCTTCACCGGTTCTGGCATCGAACAGCAGTTCGCGCACCACACCCTGCTCATCGATAAATTCCAGCTCATAAACCAGCCGCTCTTTTTTAGTTTCCAGCTCGGCTTCGAGCAGGCGCATCTTACCGCCCTCAACGCGGTCAACCTGTTGCAGCAGCTCAGCCAGCGACATAATCTCACCGCTCTTAACCAGCTCGCGGGCACGTTCGTGATCATCACCAGCCCAGACGTTGGCGCCGATCAGCGCACTCAGCAGCAGCCCGCTTAACAGTTGATATTTAATTTTGATTTTCATGCTCTAGTCCTCCCAGCGGCCGACGCCCGGAATTTTGACCTCGTCTTCTTCATAAGAACCCGTATCGGCGCGCGTGTGACAGGCGGCGCACCTGCTGAAACTGCCCAGCTCCTTATTATCCACCACAACACTCGCCGGTATTTCGTCATGCTTGCGTTTGAAGTATACGGTATCGGTGATACGAAGCGGAACTTCACCGGGGCGCAACGAACCCATAATACCTTCCGAGCGTTTATAGTTGCTGTCATCGGCGGCATTGGCCAGCAGGTAATCGAGAATTTCCTGATTCACCCCGGCGCTGAGCTCGGCGTTATCACCAAAGTGATCCTCCAGCCCGGCCATCATCTCGCGCCACGAAGCCTGCGGCAACAGCCCCGGCTGATAGGCAACATGAGAACTGCCACACTCTTCACGATAAGCTAAATTATTTACCGGTGCGACATCCAGCTTCGACTGCTGCCACCAGTTAAAAAACGATTTATGCTCACCGTCATCATCGCCATACACCGTGGCTGAAAACAGCAGGCCGGTAGTCGCCGTCACTGCTACAAGGCTCAATATTTTTTGATAGGTTTTCATCATCTATACTCCCGATTTCTGGATAAACAGTAGAAAGTCACCTTTCTCCTGTGGGCTACATTCACGACCGATCGTCCATTTGCAATTACGCATGAACCACTTCTCGATCTGTTTCGTATCAGTCAGTCGTTCGGCGTTCACCGTCGGCGCCATCGGCTTGATCACCTTGTGCGTTTTGACATGTTGGCCGCTGTCGCTGAGATTATTTGTGTGACAACTGACGCAGCTACGCTCAGTCGGTATTTCGGCGTAGCTGTGTTTTTCTTGCCACATCCGTTCCCCCGCTTCCGCACTGAACGGCCCCGCACCGGTATCGCTGTACACCTTCAGCATGGCATCCACCGCCGGGCTGGCACTCGCCGACTGCGCCAGCAACAATGCACCTGCGGTGATCAATGTTGTAAAAGTTTTCATCATTAAATTCCTCTGCTTTTCTTTGTTAAAAAATTGATGCTGGAAATTCTATTCCACGCGTTTTTTGCCGTTGATCATCGAGCGCACCAGATTCTCGCCATGCTGCAAGCCTGCGAGCACCACACCAACCACATGCAACACCACCAGAAACAGCGTGAAATTGGCAAAGAACTCATGCAACTCTTCCGTCACATCACCCACAAACTCCGGCGCATTGCTCAGCACTCCAGCCAGCGGCCCGGCCGACTCTTCAGCGCCATACACCGATATACCGGTCAGCACGGTAATCACCAGACTCACCAGCAACGCCACCACCATCGCACCCCCCGCCGGGTTATGGCCGAGGTAACGCTTAGGGTGAAACAGCGCCATGTCTTTCAAATACGCCAGCACATCACGCGGCGAGCGCACAAAATCACCGAAGCGCGCATGCCGCGTGCCGATCAAACCCCACACCAGCCGAAACGCAATCAACCCCGCAATCACATAACCCGCGTAAACGTGTACATCCATCCAGTCATCTTCAGTCAGGTACGCAATAAAAAACGCACTCGCCAGCGACCAGTGAAAAATCCGCACCAGCGGGTCCCACACCTTGATTTCATTTGTATCGTTCATAAGTCTCTCCTATTCAGCTTGAAAACACTGTAACGGACGAGAGTGAAATGAAGCTGAAAATTGCGGGGTGGGTGGTTGAGAAAACGTGTTATTTACAATGATGAAATGTCGAGGATGCACTGATTAATTGAAGAGCTGTCATGCCGAACGCAGAGAGGGAACTTTAACTGCTTAATTGCGCGAAGAACTCAAATGCAGAGTTTAATGCGGGCATCCTTGCCCTGCACCCTTCGGGCCAGCTTCGCTGTTCAAATCGCTCCACGCGATTTAGTCTCCCTGCGGTCGAAATGACAGAAGGTTTAGATATGCTCTAATCTTTCTTGAACGGCCAATCCAGTTAGCCCTGCTTTCAGCCCATTCCCTCCAGCATTCCAGCCTCATCTTTATTGGCAACAGATGACTATATTATCAATAATATAAATTCCTTGCGTAAAAAATTGTTTCCTGTAAATCCATTCCATAAATTAACAGGCTCTTCACCCGATCGAGTGGGTGAAGAGCCAATTATTAAAGCAGCCTAATCGGGTAGCCGAGGGCGCTAACCCACAACAGCCTGCATGCAGGTTCGATTTTATTTGAACACCGGCGGCATTGTTCAGGTTGGGCTGCTATATGCCTCAATTCGCAGGCAGGCAACAAGACAGGCATAAAATCCGCTCGACAAAAAAGGGGGTCGCGATTGCGGCCCCCTTTCATATAAACCGGCATTGCTGCCTGCCTATAACATGGTCTCGTATTTATTAAAAATCAGAACCATCATAACGACGTTCCAGCTGACATACATCCATTTTACCGCCGGCATTCGGCAGGCTTACTGTTTCGATGAATGTAGTGCCTGTAGGACAAGCGCCGTCACCGGCTGGCGTGGCACCGGCGAGGGTTCCACCTGTTGCCGGTTCCCATACAGTGATATTGCCATTTACATTGATTGTCCAGCCCGCGGTCCAGTTGTTTACACTGTCCTGTGGAAAGGCACCGATGTAATCAGTTTCAACAAAGTTAGCAGCCAGTGTGCCGCCCATCGCTGTGGTCAATGAGAAAGCTGTGTCCTGCAGACCAGAGACCGCAGGTACAGTAGTCGCATTGCTTGCATCGAAACCGAGGTCTTGGGTTGCGCGGACGTTGTTCGCACCCGAATCAAACCAGGTAATGATATCGGCATCATTAAAGGCAACCGGTACTGAGGGTGAATCAGAATCGGTGTCATCACTAGCCAGTGTTTTATCATTACAGTTAAGAACAACATTGATCGCCTTGCCATTATCACTCTGGCCGGTAACGGCACCTGAAGCACCAACTGCTACTTCTGTAAAGGTTGCATCGCCGTCGATTTCTATACACTCTTTGGCTCTGTCCTGTGAAATGGCTGTGTTGAACAGGTTAAAGCCGGTACCACGACGCATTAGCGCACCTTCTGAAGCAGCGAGGCTCTTATTAAGAACACCCGTACCGGAAATCATGCTGATGTTAGCCAGTGTTGGACGTGAAACCGGTGTAGCATCCGGATTTGCTTTATCGTTATCCGCTTCGATCATACGGTCAGCGGTTGAGTCGTTGGAGTGCTTGATCAGACCGAACTGTGCCGAACCGGTGTAACCCTGGCCCCAGTCAAAGCTGTCGTCCTGGTTATCTGTTAATACAAAGTGGCTGATGTGATCGCTTGAGCCAAAGTGCTCGATACCATCATCAAGACCACGATGCACCTGAATGTGATCAACGGATGTACCAGAACCCACACCGAACAAGGTGAAGCCGTTTAATTCGTTACCGTTACCATCGAGGTCGTTACCCGCGCCGCGAATGACGACATGACTGATGCTGCCGCTGTTATCGGTATCATCGGCTCCCGCATAGTAACCAATACCGCCTTCGGCGATAACATCCACGCCTTCATTTGATTTTGCAAAGCCCATCAGCGCCAGACCGGCCCATTCGCCTATGCCGTTAGCACCGACATCATTAACACCGTCGTAATTTGTATCTGCATACGCAGTATCTGAAGCCCAGTTATTGAACCATTTCCTTGAAGCCATTACGACTGGATCAGCGTCGGTGCCGTTGATGTTGATTTTAGAGCCACGTGTTACGACCATCGCTTCTTGCGCGCTGCCTAAAATAAGGGTGCCCGGCTCTACATTTACAGTAATGTCATGCGCAGAATCAGCAGTTTCACCTGCATCTTCACCGTTACCAATATATGTACCTGGAAAACCTGCGGCAAGCGTATATATATTGTCGTTGGTTAAATTCAGGGTACCTGTGGTGGCGCCATCGGGTGTTACAGGCGCTACTGCTGTTGAGCTATCACTGCTACAACCTGCGGCACCAGCAATGATTGACGCAATTGCCAGCGACAAAAGTGTTTTGTTTGTATTCATGAGAATCTCCAGATATATAAAAAGTAATCAATTTCCGGAATGCATACTAAAAGAGGAGTATTACGAAAATGTGTAGATGAGATGAACTAAATGTGACACAGAGTTGTTGGCAGGGATGTATTGCCGTTACTTATCTGAAATTAACGGCGGTGAGACCACCTGCCATCACTACTTCCAGGAATATTTCAATTGCGCGGAAATGCTTATTCCCTTGTTGTATGAACGCTCCAGTTCATTTCCGCGTAAGAGTTCTATGTGCGGGTTTAAAATGTTCTGCACCTTAACAGCGAGATGCACGTTATCCTGTCGCCCACGGAAAAATGCTTTCTTGTAAACAAAATCCAGTGTTGGAATCGGCTGGGCATAAGCATCGGGAATACCCTGCGTTCCTACGTCTACGATGGACTCGCCTGACATATTAAACAGTAAATTCGCTGTGGTCTGTGACAGCAGGTTTTCATAGGCCAGCGTCAGGTTTATGATCCACGGTGCCTGCCCCTGTAGCGGCCTGTCCGTATTTGTCAGCTGACCTGCATCTGCGCCGAGTTTTACTTTTGAGTCGATAAGCGACAAATTAGACTCTACATACCAGCGTGAAAAGCCGCTCCCGAAAAAACGCGATAGCCAGGCACGGCCTTCAAACTCTATGCCGAAATTGGTTGCGGCATCGGCGTTGATGAAGCTGAATACATCGCCGTCACCGCCGCCGGCGAGTTTGGTTCTTTCGATAGGGTTGACGAAATCTTTAAAGAAAATGGATACGGATGTGCTCTCGAAGTGGGTTACATACCATTCCCAGCGCAGATCTAAATTGCTGACCTCAGCCTGTTCCAGGTTAGGATTGCCGATGATGATGTCACGGCTTACGGGGTCGATGTAGGGTGCACTCGACAGCTCCTTAAAATCAGGGCGGTTTACCGTTGAGCTTGCTGCCGCTCGCAGCTGCATTTTTTCGTTAAATGCCCAGGTGACAGACGCTGCCGGCATGACATCCTGGCTGACGATTTCACCGACGACCTGCTCTTCCGGGTTGGCCAGTTCGAAGGTTGTGACACTCTGGTCATTATCTTCGACTCTGGCACCGGCCATAAATGACCACTTATCATTAACCAGAACATCGGCCATCAGATATATCGAGTTTAAGGACTGCTCCGCCACATAATTATCAGTAGGCTGCGTACCGTTAAACAGGCTGAATCCGCCTTCACCAATATTGGCATCGGTGAATATATTCTCAGGATTTAAATCCTGCAATATGGAAGTATCGACATTACTGGGAGAGATCCAGTTAAATCGCAGTATCTGGCTTTCACGATCTCTTTGTACGCCTGATACGCCCATCTTTAACTTTGTATAAGTACCAAACAAATCATATAACGGATAGCTCAGATTAAGCGCAAAATCGGTAGTATTGTCTTCCAGCGATTCGAAAGTTATCTGATGCACGTTGTCACTGGTTAAGATATAACTGTCATTACTTTCAACATAGCGATAATAACGGGTGAAAGGAACGTCCTGCACTGCCTGTGATAACGTTACATGCCAGTCAAGCTCCAGATCGTTCAACGATGCAAAGTCGTGTTCGCCACGAAACTGCTGGCTGAATAACTGTGTCTCACGCCATTCCAGCGTGGTGTCACGGACATTTAATTCATTCTCTGAAAGATAACTATCATCGACGACGACCGTGTCGGTACTCTGCCTCGTCAGGATAGAGGTGCTCTCATAACGGTGCGACTCGCCTGCTTCGAAGATGAAATTCATCAGGCCGCCAAGATTGATCTCATTCTGAGTGCGCGTTCTTTCGGTCTCGTTTTCCAAAACCACGCCGCCCAGGCCATCACCCGAATAGCTATTTCGGGTTTCGGTACGCAGATCCCAGTTATTCTCATAATTAAAGGCCAGGTTATAGCCCCAGCCGTAATCGGAGTCCAGTGGTTCAAACACATCCGTTACCAGCATCTTCAGCTTGATGCCGGGAGGTAATGTCGAAGGCGTGGTCTTGTATATCTGCGGGAAGGATTCAGCCGCCTGCTCGGAAAGCGCGCCCGGTTTTACACCGCCGTTGGTTTCACTGCTCACCAGTGACGGCAGCTCACGCCCACCGTCATCAATGCCTAAAAAATCAGTGCTGCCGCCTTCATAGACGTGCCCCTCTTTAAAGGTGGTGTTGGAATTGTATTTTATGTCTACCGATACATTTGATTTCGGCTCTTCGACAATCTCGCCCAGGGTGCGCAACTGTACGACACCGCCGGAAAAATCGCCCGGCATATCCGGCGAGTATGTTTTTTGTATAACGATGCCGCTCAGCACACCCACCGGAAAGAGATCCAGCGGAACCACACGTCGGGTAGGATCGGGGCTGGGAAGGTTGGCACCATTCAAAAGGGTACTCGAATAGCGCTCTCCCAGTCCTCGAACGAAAATATATTTACCATCGACCAGCGTCAAACCGGTGACGCGCTTGAGCGCCCCCGCGGCGTCACTGGCACCGGCATTAGACATCTGATCGGCACCGATGACCTCCTTAACCGAGGAGCTTTCACGCTTTTCATCCGAGAGCGCCCTGTAGCCGCCCTCTATGGTCGGGGCGTTGACGATGAACACACCCAGATCTTTACCCGCGGGCGTCAATGCTGTTAATTTGGTGGTGATCGTATCCTTCGTTATCTCAATGCCTTTGTAAATCTGGGTACTGAATTCCGGATGCACGAATGAGATTGAATATGCCCCTACCGGAACATCTATGGAATATTTTCCTTCCCCGTCAGTTTTAATCGCACCTGCTATGCCACTGATGAAAACACGTACACCCGGTAAAGGCGCATTACTCTCGTGTGATTTGACTACGCCGGAAAGCCGCCCTTTTACATTACCGGCCGCGGCATTGACCGTCGTTTCCTCGCCGATCGTTTTTATGCCCTCGGAGCTTTCCACATCAGTTGAAACCGGCTGCGTGGCTGAAGGCTGCGCAAGAATTACACGGATCCGCTCATCCGCCGCCAGCTTCAGGTTCAGTGTTTTGATCTCCTTTCCCTTGTACCTGACTACAATCTCGTGCCAGCCCTGACTCAGTCGCGCATGCAGTGAGCCATGTTTGCTGGTGAGATCAAGCAGCTTTTCATCTGACAGCACCTCGGCGCCCTGTACCGGCACACCTTCCTTGAACAGATAAATAGAAAAGACGGCAGAGCCATCTTCAGCCATAACATTTGACATGTATGGCGCCAGGAAAATAGCGCAGAATAATATTACTCGATTTAAATTCATAGACATTGTAATACTTTTGTTAACACAACCATTTTTCATCTGCGCAATCGACCATCACTTTCCTTAGCTCTGTCGCTTTTCTAAACATTCCGGGGTCGGTTATATTTTCCAGAATACTTTCGGCTGCGTCGTAGTCACCTATTTTGAATTGTGCAAACGCCATGACATACTGATATTCGTCTTTATCCAGCAGGCCCACTCGTAACAAATCATTTTTCATTGCCAGCACCTGGTCATAGTTTTCTGCTTCAAGATGTAGCGCCATTCTCTGCATTAACTTGTCTCTCTGGTCCAATATTCTGGAGTTGTTGTAGAAGGCGCGATCATAGAGCTTTGATTTCTTGTACAGCTCAGCAGAATCCTTGTAGAGCTTGTTGTGATAGATGCCACCTTCTTCAAGTATCATTGCCGCAGCCTGAATTTTTTCAAGATCCATATAGGACTGTGCCACTGCAACATAGATATTTTTATTGCCGGGAAAGACCAACCTCGCTCTTTCAAGAAAAGTTAATGCCTGTTCCGGCTTGCCGCTTCTACGCAGAGCATCTCCGAGTGCAACATAATCATCAGCCGTGGCTTTGTTTTCTTCGATATATTGCTGACCGAGCTTGACCGCTTCCTGAAACAGACCCAGCTCTATCGCATAAAACAGTTTGTTACGCAGAAACATTTTCTCATCGGGAAACATACTCTGTGCCGTATTAAGCACTTCCCACGCTTTATATTTCTGCTTGTTCAGCCAGTATGCCTTTGATCGCAGTAACCAGATGCCCGGCATCTTCAACTCGAGCTCAGCGGTTTTAGTCAGTTGCAGCAATGCCTGTTCGTACTTTTCCAACCCCATATATGCTTGCGCGAGATAGACGTAGAGAATCTTATTATCCTGACCGGCTTCAATTGCCAGCTGAAACTCACCTATGCTTTTTGAGTACCGCACACTATTAAGACTGATGATTCCGCTCAGCGTATAGAATTTTTTTCTGTCCAGCTTTTCATCTTTCTGATCCACTTTTGCTATCGCCTCTTCGGCTTTAGCATAATCGCCTTCTTTTATCATCAGCGCGGACAAACTCAGGTAGTCCACCTTTTCCTGCTCCTGACTATGTGCGGAAAAAGTCAGTAACAGACTAAACAATATAAATGAGGCTCTGGCACCCAATGACAATAGCAATGACATGATTAGCTCAACTCAAACCGGATGGTCTGATTCGCCCAGGAATCAACGGCCCTGCCCTTGTATTTGGCGGGTTCGAATATCCAGGTTTTGATGGTCTGCAAGGCCTTCTCTTCGAAAACACCTGCCGGCTCTGACTCGATCACTTTTGCTGTCGCGACCTGGCCTGATTTATTTATCAGCAGGCTGATGATCACATAACCTTCGATGTCCTTCGATTTCGCCCTGCGCGGATAATCGACCGGAGTACGCGTAAGTGCATGGGCAGCGGTGTCTACCATGTCGCTGGTCATCACCACGTTGTTGGTATCGCCCAGCAAACCACCGTCATCCATGCCACCGATTGCGAATGCCGGTAGACCCAGATCAAGCCCGGCTATATTCGCGTCTATCTGATGCATTAATTGCGGAACAATCTTTGTTTGTTTTTTCACTTTCTTAACGGTTTCTTTTTTCGGCTCAAGTTTCTTGGGCTGCTTAACTTCAAACTGTGAACTGTATACTTTCTTTTCTTTTTCCGGTTGATCACTGAAATGATTCATCAGCAGCAGCATCAACAGGACGACGGCAGAACCTGCAAGCATCCACAATATAGCTATGGTTCGAACGTGTTTATGGCTGATGTTAATCATTGGCTCAACCGCTTTCCTGCTCGGTAACTACACCGACATTTGCCGCGCCCGCCAGCCGACACTGATCCACGACTTCGATGAGCTTGCCTGCGGCCACGCCTTCATCGGCAATCACCAGTACAGTCGAATCACTGCTATTGCTGAGTTTATCGCGCACGTAATTCTGTATAACCCAAGTACGCACCGGCTGGCCGTCGATGAAGACTTCGCCGACCGAATCGACGTGCACTCTTATGGCTTTTGATGATGATGGCGTTGCGCTGGAGGCCTTAGGACGATTTATATCAAGATCATAATCTTTTACAAATGTCGCGCTGACCATGAAAAAAATCAGCAGGATGAAGACGATAGCAATTAATGGCGAGATGTTTATCTCCTGCTCGGTATTATCTCTTTCTTTATATCGCATCTCAGTTTTCTGCCTTATAGAGTATTGTCGACAGCTTCAACCGTCTGTACTGTCATTAGATCTTTAATCTGTGCCAGATCCATCTCAATTCTCATTTTCTTTCTATTCAGGTAACCGTTTACCAGCAGTCCGGGAATGGCCACGGCCAGCCCGAACTGCGTTGTCACCAGCGCCTGGGAAATGCCGCCGGCGATACCACCGGTCTGGCTGAACAGCTCCATGTCTCTCAACGAATCAAAGGTTTCGATCATGCCGCCCACTGTTCCCAGCAGACCTAACAAAGGCGTAATGGCAACGATTGTCCTGACCAGCACCTGGTAACGGCTGAGCTCTTTCTCTACACCCCAGAACGCATAATCAATATATTTTCGCAAAGGCGCTACCTTCTCCGCTCTCAATCTGAAAGCTTCAACAATGGCGTTTTCGATGATGTTGTTCGCCTTGATCCACTTACCGCTTTCATAACCTTCGACCAGGCTTCTGACGCTTTTTGTATGACCAGCTTTAAGCATGACTGCATAACGATAACCCAGGGCATACCAGAGCAGCAGAGTTGCTATGAGCAGCGGCGGCATGACAAAGCCACCCGACCTTAAGTAGTCGATTAATTCTCTGACCAGTTCCACTATTATTCCACTCTGTTACGGTGATAATTACAGGCCATGGTCTATTTTGCTAACTGCGGCGCGTCATAAATGTTAATGACATTCAGTGCCGCTTTTTCCATTTCATCTTTAATCCGGTTGCTCCATCCGGATAGCAGATTGCCCAGTATCAGTGCCGGGATGGCTACAGCCAGACCCAACTGCGTCGACACCAATGCTACCGAGATACCGCCGGATAAAAGCTTGGGATCTCCGGTCCCAAATTCGGTAATGATGTCAAAAGTCGAAATCATGCCAGTCACGGTTCCCAGTAGACCCAGCAACGGGGTTACGGCGGCGATGACTATAATGACCGCGCTGAAACGATTGAGTACAGGACTCTCGTGCAAAATATTTTCTGAGACAATGTCTTCAAGGTGATCCCTGTCGCGCTCCAAATTTCGCAGCGTAGCTTTAACCACTCGTGAGGTACTGCCTTTACATGTCTTACAGAATTCCAGGGCACCGCTAATGTCTTTAGCGGCAACGTAATCCTTAATGCCCACCAGAATGTTTTCAGAGGCGGAGCTCGCCGAGCGCAGGAACAGTACTCTCAGAGTGATCAGCACTGCTGCCAGCACACCCAGCATGACGATGATCCAGGCGACCATGCCGCCGCTGCCGATATAGGCGAACACGCCCTTGTCCGCATTTGCATCAATTGCGGAAAATCTGTTTTCGTAAACGAACAGCTTTAGCTCTTCGACCGGCGCATCGGCAAACAGATTCTCTGCGACAGCTTCTACCGGTTTATTCCATAACTTGAACTCACCGTCACCGGCGGGCACCAGTATGCCTCTTGCCGTATCAGACATGCCATACGATGCGATTTGCCCCAAATGCAGCAGCTCACCTGTTACTTTCCGGCCATCGGCGTCATAAAAACTGCCCTTCTGTTTTTTAACCGACCGAACCCTGTCCAGAACCTCATAAGCGTTGCCAAACAGAATGCCGACTTTCTTATTACTCGCCATATCAGCGGGCACGCCTATTTCCGCGTCATACGATTTAAGCGTTTCTTCAGCCATGTCGAATGTTTGTGAAAAAATATCTTTATTGTCTTTTGCCGCTTCCAGCGTTCTTTCGCTTTCGAATAAAAGACTGTTTAAATTCTGCGCTTCATCCTGTACTTTCCGGTTCTGCAGAGACAGCCGCTCTATCTTTCTGCTTAGCGTTTTCGTCTCTTCGGCACTCGTTGCTTTAAAGCTCGCGAGTCTGCTGACAAGATTGCGTTTCTGCTCTTCCAGGTAGGCATATTCTTTCTGAAATGCTGATTGTAGATCATCCGCAATAGCGACTCCGCCATTCATCAGCAGCACCATACTCATGACACTTATGATTAGCGGTAACTTTATCTGTTTTTTTAAATTCATCTTTATATCTTCTATGACACTGATTGACTGTTATGTTTACCCACTTAACACTGGCTCTATAATGTATTCGGTAATTCGAAGTAGCCGACATGTATCTGTTTTTCAACCGCGGCAAACAGCTTCTCTATCTGCTCGACAGATTTTGAATCCTGGCGCGGCTCTGCTATCCAGACTTCTCCATTTTTTCTGAATAAGCCATATTCATCACCCACTCTAAAATACATCATAACCATGCCCAGCTTGACCACATGGGCCAGATGCTCTTTTCCATCAAGCTGTATTGCCTGTCGGTACATGCCGTTACTGCGCGTCAGTTTCAGTTCATCCTCAATCATCGACCAAAGCATGTTCGCCGCTTTATGCGAAGACAACACGTCGGCGTTTAGGCTGTTTTCATATTTCTCGATGCTTCGCAATCTGTCTTCGACTTTAAAGGGGATTCCTGATGTCACATATGCTTTCAGGCGCTCCGCTTCGATTAACAGCACCTCTTTGATTGACTCTTTATCCGCGCCCACTTCCCTGATCAATTTCTTACTGTTCAGAAGATCATCCTGTAGCGCGGCTATCGCATCAGTCTCGAGATTAATACTGGCTTCCGCCGTATTTTTTTGTGACAGCAAGCCTCTCATTTCAACTTTATGCTCTTCCCTGCTCTGCTGTAGCTCACTGCTCAGATCATTAACCTGTCCTCGCAGCGCGATGAGCTTTTCAGACAGCTTCATATAATTTTCTTCTTCTTGCGCTTCGACACTGTGCGTGGCTGCCATGAGTGTGAGCAGAATTGCCAGGAGTGGTCTGGAGTGTTTTTTTATGAGCTTCATAATTAAAAATAATGTCTGTCTGTATTAGGGTGGGTACGGTAACAATCAAATATTACAGCGCCGTTACAGTTACATTACGAGATCGTGACAGAGACACACTTCGCCCTAAAATCTGTGGCGAATCGCTTCTTTCTTACAGGAACATTCCATCGGGCGGCTGCGGCGGCGCTCTTTAAGCTGGCGGGTAAAAAAACTCAGATGCAAGGGGTGTAACAAACAGCACGTACAGGAAAAGCAAATTACCGGGACAGGAAGCGGTCGGGTCTGCGCTGCGAGCTGATCCGCTCAATCACAGTTTTTATACACTTCTCTAAGAAGAGAGCGGGTTTATTTCGTTCAACTCCACGCGCGGTGCGTGTCATATCATCACTTTACTTCAGCTTACTGTCGTCTCATTTCCACTGCGAGAGCATAAATCTAAACTCCCAGCTTTCAATGTATCCACATTAATTTAATCTAATGTGGGCATCGCACATTACTCTGCTTTGAAAACTTCGCTAAATTTTTCACTCTTAAGCGGCAAAAGGGTAGCGATATAAAATGCCTGACCTGACCCTGACAAGCCGGAGTACGGACTCTCTATTCTACTGCTCAGGTTCACGCTCATCAGATATCCGATACTCCACCCCAAAGCAACAATTGCCAGCATGACCATAACCAAAAAGAATAAGGTATGTTTTTTATTTTCCGGTTTATTTTTCGGTTCACTCTTCAATCCGCTTTCTGATTTATTATCCGGTTTATTATTTAAATCATGTCCCATTCGATTCGCCATTCTATTTTTGTGCGCGCTTATGCTTACCACCCGGTTATTTTAGGTCCGCGTCGTCGGCGCGATCGCTGTGCTATCCGCCGGCACTGCAATATCAGGCTTTTGCCTGTTTTTTCTGCTCACGCGCGCACTGATTGCCGCCAGACTTATGACCGCTGCCGGTTTATTTTTTCCGACTTCGCCAGCCGTCTTTTTATTGGTAGCACTGGCTTTGTTACTGTTTTTGTTTTTATTGCTGATGAATAGTAATTCCGGCTGTGACACATTGCTCGCAGTTTCTGTCTGGGTAAGTTCCGCACTTATCAAGCTGTCACTGTCTTCGTTTGTGACCGGTTCGATCAGCTCATCAGGCTGAACCTCTGCCTTCGCCTTATTGCCTGCTATCCCTCTGATGTCTGAATTCTGACACTTACACAGTAGATGGAAACTGGTTTGCAGCACAGTTCCCCGAACTGTGCAACAGGAAACTGAAAAAGGCGCTGCTCAAAGAACGGGTGCCACTATTGTCTTTTTCAAAACTGCTGAGAGGCACGACATTTATCGCCCTGTCCAACCAGAAGCCCTTTAGTTCGTTTTCCACTGTGGCGATAATAATATGCGTTCTATTTTTATTGACACTGAACTGCAGGCCAAACTTGCTGTGCATGTCAATCACGGTAACGCTTCGACCCCGATTATTAAAGCTGCACGCCATGACAGTTTCGCTGACCGGCACAACCTGCATTTCTGCCGGCGAACGTATTGCCTCTAGTTCGTGCACAGGCACACAAAAATGCAACGGGCCTACCTCAAATTCCAGATATACTAACAAGGCGTATGGAAAGGATACCCTTCAATCAAGACCGTCAGCAGCAGGGATGCTGCTGCCGAGCGTACACGGATGTATTCTCAGCGCGTCTTGATTGAAGGGTATCCTTTCC
>JAQICG010000112.1 GCA_027858635.1 Gammaproteobacteria bacterium
GTCGCCATCACCACATCACAGTTTTCAACAACCCAGAGGCCGCCTTCGACGGTTTTGCTGGACATGCCGAATGCCCGAATCAAGCCTTTCTGTTTCAGCTTTTCCAGTTCGGCCAGGGCATCGGTCTGATGGATAACATTCATATCATCACCGCTGGAATGCACCAGCACCACGTCAAGGTAATCGCGACGCATTTTTCTCAGGCTGCTCTCCACGCTCTCGCGGGTATGTTTGGCGGAGAAATCAAAGCGTGACTGCCCCTTTTCAAAAATTTCACCGACCTTGGTCTCGATGACCCAGTCGTGGCGCTGCGCCAGCAGTTTGCCCAGACGTTCTTCGCTGCTACCGTAAGCGGGCGCGGTGTCGATAAAATTAATTCCCAGCGACCAGGCCAGATCGAGAATGCGCATGACATCTTCGTCATCGGGAATTTTAAATTCCTGAGGGTATTTGACCTGCTCGTTGCGGCCAAATTTAACTGTGCCCAAACCCAGCACACTGACATCGATTCCGGTTGAGCCTAACGTTCTTTTTTCCATCACTTTGACCACCTTGATGCTTCATTCCATGGCAGAGTCGCGTAAGCAGGCTTTGGCCACAAGGGCAGTTCAGCCTCAGCCACTCGCGTCAGTTTTTCATTATCAATCATTTCTAAAATCCGTTCGGCCATCACCGGTGCCAGCGCCATTTTTGTCGGCCACGCGGTCATCACTTTATGCTGTTGTTCGACGTAAAATGTATCGGGTCGTTTTGTACCCGGCTTCTTCACTTCGGCGCGATTTATAGCCAGCGTCGCCCACTGCAATTTCGACTGATTCAGCCAGGGGATCAGTTCGGCCAGTTCGGCCTGCGCCTGTTTAATCTGTTCGGCGTCGGAACGCGCCACGCCGTCTTCGGCCAGCTGCCCGCCCAGATACCAGACCACTTCGCCCTGCTCATCACGGTTTGAGGTAATGGTAATGCGCGGGTTAACGCTGCCGCCCATGCAGTGTGCAAACACCATGTCAGTAAGCCCGCCGCGCAGCATCACCATTTTCAACGGGCGCAACTGCATCTGCGGTTGCTGCAGGCCCAGCTCGGACAATAAATCTTCATTTCCCTGCCCGGCGGTCAGTATGATTTTTTTGAAATCGAAATCATAACGTTGATCATCCTGAGCCTGCACCGACAACCTGTCGTTATCGTATTTAATGCTGCCGGCTTTTATCGCCAGTATCGAATCCATCACCGGCTCGGCAATGGCGCGCACTACACTCATGGCGTCAAACACCGGTTCATCCAGCGCATAAATCCGGCCTTTGAAACCGGCGTGCCTGAACAGTGCTGGGCGGGCGTTTTCAGACAGCTCACTGGTACGCGCTCGCATCACTTTGCTGGCAAAAAAACCGGATACGCGGGACGTTAAGCTTGAAGTCGACCACAGGTAATGTGCTTCGGATAACAGCGTCGCGCGCGTTAAATCGAGCACGCCGCGGCCGTTATAACAATTGCGCCACAGCGCGGGCATGTCGGCCACCGCTTCCGAGGAGGCGCTCAGTTTTCCGGTTAAGGCGTATTTGGTGCCGCCGTGGATGATGCCCTGGGCAAAGCGGGTCTGCCCAGCACCCAGTGCTTCGGCCTCCAGCAGCACAGCTTTATAACCCGCCTGTTTTAACCGGGCCAGCGTCCACAAACCGGCGATGCCACCACCTACTATAACAACATCGACGTTTACGGCAGTGCTGGCAGTCATTATTTCGACGTGCCTTTGCCTCGAATCGAACCGATTATTTCAGTGGTCGAAATGCCGCTCGTATAAGACAGCACTTTCACCTGCCCGCCGGCCTTGCGCACACAGTCACCGCCCGGAATTTTATCCGGATCGTTGTCGCCGCCTTTCACCAGAATGTCCGGTTGCAGTTCGCAGATCAGGCGCGTGGGTTCGTCTTCCACGAACGGCACCACCCAGTCGACACATTCCAGCGCCGACAGCATGCGCATTCTATATTCGACGCTGTTCACCGGACGATCCGCACCTTTAATGCGGCGCACGGTTTCATCGATATTGACCGCCACCAGCAACCGATCCCCCAGCTCACGCGCCTGCTCCAGATAGGTGACGTGGCCGGCGTGCAGAATATCAAAACAGCCGTTGGTCATGACAATGGTCTCGCCATGCTGGCGGCAGGCCGCGACCGCCTTGAACAGGCTCGCCTCGTCGAGTATGCCGCGCTCGACCACAAAATATTCACGATTCGCCTGCTGCAACTCTTCCACGGTAACGCTGGCGGTGCCGGATTTAGCCACCACCAGGCCGGCGGCGAAATTAGCCAGCGCCGTGCTCTGCGGTAGATCCTGCCCCGCCGCCAGCGCCGCAGCCAGGGTTGAAATCACGGTATCGCCCGCGCCGGTGACATCAAATACTTCGCGCGCGCGCGTCGGCAAATGGGTCACGGTTTTGCCACTCTCAATCAGGCTCATGCCGTGTTCACTGCGCGTCACCAGCAGGGCACCGAGCTGATGTTGTTCGCGCAGCTGCTCGCCCTTGGCGGCCAGCTCGTCATCATTGGCACTTGCCCCCACCACGGTTTCGAACTCGGAGAGATTCGGCGTAATCAGGCTCGCGCCCGCATATTTTCTGAAGTCGCTGCCCTTGGGGTCGATCAGAATGGGAATGTTTTTCTGGCTGCACAGGGCGATCAGGGTCTGCACATTGCGCAGACAGCCCTTGCCGTAATCCGAACAGACCACCACGTCATGCTCAGCCAGCAACTTGCCGAATTCGGCCTCCATGGCGGAGAGATCCTGGCCGATAAAGCCGTCTTCAAAATCCAGACGGATCAGTTGCTGATGACGGCTCATCACCCGCAGCTTGGTGACAGTGGCGTTATTTTGAAGTCGAATAAAATGTGTGTTCACGCCGGCGGCTTGCAGGCTTTTTTCCAACGCATTGGCGGCGTCGTCATCGCCGGTCAGACCCAGCACGGTACTGTGCCCGCCGAGCACCGCGATGTTCAGCGCCACGTTTCCGGCACCGCCGGGGCGCTCTTCAATCTCGCTGACGTGCACCACCGGCACCGGCGCTTCGGGCGAGATGCGCGAAGTCGGGCCGTGCCAGTAGCGATCCAGCATGAGGTCGCCGACCACCAGCACCCGGGCGTTTTTGAAAGAGGGTATTTGTACGTGCATGTTTGCTTCTTGAATTAATCCTTGAGAATGTATTCGCAACCACAATAGGGGCATTTTGCCGAGCCGGTTTCTTCCACCGGAATATAAACTTGAGGATGCGAATCCCACAGACTGGTGCCCGGCATCGGGCAGTGTATCGGCAATACTTTTCTTAGCACCTCATGCACCCTGTTTTCATTCGGCACATCAAGATCATCTTGGGTAGCGGTGTGTGGATTTGGCATATTTAACTCCTGGTGTTATTTAGTGCACTAACGAACTCGGATACGCATCTCTCATCATTACGCAGCACAATGTTGCCGTATGTAACTCGCATTAATCGCCCGATTAAATTTTCCAGGCTGCTCCTGTTTTTATTCAATCCGTAGAGACACCAAATTGGCGCACCCCACATAGCTTTTGCCTTTTTCGCGTCCTTGACTACGCGCAATCCTCGGTTACGAATTACTTCCTGTAATTCGCCCTGCGGGCCAGCCATAGAGCGGCTGTTCAATTGCAAAATTAGTCGCCCTACGGGCCGCACTGCGTACGTTCAAAATGCTCCCGGCATTTTAGTGCGTCCTTGGCGGATAATATTTTTATCTGTGCAACATTACTTAACCAGGGTCAGCCATTCCGGATGCATATCCAGACGTCCATGCACCAGATCAAAATAGAGCGCTTGCAATTTTTCGGTAATCGGCCCACGTTCACCGACTCCGATAACGCGATTATCCACTTCTCGCACCGGCGTGACTTCAGCGGCGGTACCGGTAAAAAAGACTTCGTCAGCGATATAGACTTCATCGCGGGTAATGCGTTTTTCGCGTAGCTCGTAGCCCTGGCTGCCGGCCAGCTCGATCAGAGTGTTGCGGGTAATGCCGTTCAGCGCCGAGGTTAAGTCCGGGGTATAAATCACGCCATCGCGAATGATGAAGATGTTCTCGCCGCTGCCTTCCGCGACATAGCCTTCATTGTCCAGCAGCATGGCCTCATCATAACCACAGGCGATGGCCTCCTGTAGCGCCAGCATGGAATTGATGTAGTGGCCGTTGGCTTTGGCCTTGCACATGCTGATGT
>JAQICG010000332.1 GCA_027858635.1 Gammaproteobacteria bacterium
AACGATTCAACGATAGATAACAACGGTATAATAAACACCTGATCGCCGACACTGATCATCTGCCCTTCGAGAATGGCCACCGTCAGCGGCAGTCTTATGGTGAAGAGGCTGCCCTTACCCGGTTTAGATACGACATCCACGGTCCCGCCCAGGTCGGTCATATTGCGCCTTACCACATCCAAAACCACGCCGCGCCCGGAAACATCACTAACCACCGCAGCTGTTGTAAACCCGGGGCTGAAAATTAAATTTGAAACCTGGGTTTCGCTCAATTCTTCATTTTTATCTACCAGACCTTTTTCTCGGGCTTTATTCAAAATTTTCTCTAAATTCAGTCCGGCACCATCATCGGAAATTTCAATAATAATATTACCGCCCTGATGATAGGCATTAATACTGATCAGACCTTTCTCTTTTTTGCCCGCAGCCACACGCACCTCAGGTGCCTCAATGCCGTGATCCAGCGCATTTCGCACCAGATGCATCAATGGATCACCGATTTTTTCCAGCACGGTCTTATCAAGCTCGGTGGTTTCACCAGAAAATGTAAGCTTGACTTTTTTACCCAGAGACAGACTCAAATCATGAACAATACGCGGTAGACGCTGGAAGGCAAAATCGATAGGCAGCATACGTATACCCATGGTTTGCTCCTGCAAATCACGGGTATTTCGTTCCAGCTGATCCAGACATTAACTCAGCTTTTCATTGTTATCCATGCCGAGGTCGTTACACAAACGACTCAAAATAGACGGCGTAATGACCAGTTCGCCGACCAGGTTAACCAGGCCATCGACCTTGTTAATGCCGACACGAATTGAGGCTGACTCCTGACCGGATGGCGCTGGCTTATCCGTACGACGACGACCGGTTTTCGGCTCATCAACCGGTCGAGTTTTTATGGTTTCAATGGCAGCCTCAATAACTTCTTCCTGCTGGCTAATGTCCAGCTCACAGTCATCCTCCACCCATTCAAAAATCTCGGTGATCAGGTCGCGTGAAACATTGCCCCTGAGCACCATATCCCAGCCCAGATAACAGCTTTGCACATCCATATCCGAGAAGGCCGGTAAACGTTCGTGATTAACGCTAACGTCAAGCTCTCCTAAACTCTGTAATTCACGGATCAACCGAAAAGGGTCGTTCCCCGTGTAGAACATATTTTCATTTGGATAGAAAGAAACATTCCAGACAGCGACTGCTTCGGTCTCCTCCGTTTCACTGGGTATAATTTCTTCAGCGGTAACAGCTGTCGCCGAGGTCGCACTATTACTAATAAAATCTTCCAGTTTTTGATGCAGTTCGGAGACCGATTCCTGATCGATGGGCTGCTTATCCTTGCTGCATTGCACCATCTCCCGCAAACAATCCAGAGCGGCCAGCAGCAACGCTACAACTTCAGGAGTAACGCTCAATTTCCCGTTACGCATTTCATCCAGAATGGTTTCCATGCCGTGCGTAAAGTCTGAGATTTCGGAAAACCCGAAGGTTCCGCCCCCGCCCTTAATAGAGTGAGCAGCACGGAAGATGGTATTAATAACTTCCGAACCTGAATCTTCCTTCAGGTTGAGAAGCCCGGACTCCATAATCTCCATTCCCTCTGAGCATTCCTCAAAGAAAACATCATGAAACTGGGATAAATCTATGTTTATTTCTGAATCCATCTGGCGGCTTCTTTTATCAGATAAAATTAATCAAATGACCATAAGACATGAGCGTCTTATATCCACAAGTCTTACAGCACCCTGTTAATGGTGCCGAGCAGATGATCAGGGTCGAAAGGCTTCTCTATCCAGCCGGTGGCTCCGGCGACCTTACCCTGCTCCTTTCTCACTGAACCCGTTTCGGTGGTCAGAATCAATATTGGATTGAATTTGTAGCTATCCAGCTTACGTAGCTCTGCCGTTAGCGTAATGCCGTCCATATTGGGCATATTGACATCGGTAACCACCAGATCGACGGCGGTTTTTTTAGCAAATTCAAGGGCCTCAACGCCATCCTCGGCTTCACTGACATTATGACCCGCCCCTTTCAGGGTAAAGGAATCCATTTCCCGCATGGATGCTGAATCATCCACTAACAATATACTTGCCATAATATTATTCTGCCTCGTCGTATTTTTAAAAATATGATCCTATGAATTTCGATTATAGTCAGAT
>JAQICG010000116.1 GCA_027858635.1 Gammaproteobacteria bacterium
GATCAATCCGGTGAGGATCAGTGATATACGCAGAAAACGCTTAGTCATAGTATCAGCCATCATACTTCTTGTTATTGATCGAGCAATTAACCTTCGCCCAGAGCCATGTCGATGTAACCCGTGGGGCAGACATCGGAACAGATGTGGCAGCCGATACATTTATTGTAGTCTGTGTCAACATAGCGACCGGTTGTATGCTGGTCTTTATTCACCTTGAAGACAGCATCATGAGGGCAGTAAATCACGCAGTTATCACATTCGAAACACATACCACAGCTCATGCAGCGACCGGCTTCAGCTACAACTGCTTCGTCACTCAGACCAGCCTGACGCTCAACAAAGTGATTCAGTACTTCATCAGAGGAGGGTACATCAGTAGAACGCAAGTTGCGGGGTGTGTAGCTGAAATGGCCCAGGAACATGTGCTCAGTGGAAATGATTTCCTGATTAGAGCGATCTTCATAGTTGTGAATCGCATAAGCCTGAGTGTCGGTGCCGCGCTGTGCATCGTCTTTGTACTGAGCAACGTCATAGGCATCAGTTTGCAGACCGGCTTCTTTCATCTTTTCAGTCAATTTGAAGTGATGAACGTCAACTTTGGGTCGCTTGTCTATTTTTTTCTGGTTCAAGTGAGCTTCAATGGTGTCAGCCACAATCGAGGCCTGACCAATGGCCGTCGTCAGCAGGTGTGGACGAACGATATCGCCACATACAAAGTGATTGTCCTTGCCGGGCACGCGGTAGAAATTGTCAGCGTCGATCAGGCCACGGCCGTTATCAAAATCTTCCAGGCCGCTAAGGTCACCGGTTTGGCCAATGGCTGCAACAATCAGATCTGCTTCAATAATGTACTCTTTGCCGCCTTCGACAGCGACCGGTGCATTATTTACAAACTGGCTATCGACCAGTTTCAGTGCAGTAGCGCGACCGTTGGCATCTTTAATGATTTCAACCGGCATTACCTCATTCATGATGGTAACGCCTTCGATCAGTGCGTCCTGGACTTCGTGTTCAGATGCGGTCATGTCTTCCTGCTTGAACAATGCAGTCAGTACCACACTCTCACAGGCCTTTTTCGCTGAAGCATCAATGTCGCCATGAGCGCTGGCGCCTGTGACAACATCTTCAGGTTTTTCATTGTAATCTTTCAGTGTGCCGATACGGCGGGTAACCGATACCACGTCGATAGAGGTATCACCACCACCCACACAGATAATCTTGTTGGCGGTGTATTTCATGTCGCCTTTATTGAACTGCTCGAGGAAATCAATCGCAGAAACACAGTTAGGCGTTTCGTTCCAGCCTTCTACAAACAGTCCGCGACCGGATTTGCAACCCAGTGCCCATAAAACACCATTGAACTCTTTTTCCACATCGGCGAGACTGACGTCTTTGCCCACACGTGTGTTCAGGCGGGTCTCAATGTGACCCATGTCGATAATGCGCTGGCATTCGTTGTCGAGGTAATCACGTGGAGTACGGTAACCGGGGATACCGTAGCGCATCATGCCGCCGAGTTCGGAATGGTCATCAAAAATGGTTGAGGCAATGCCTTTACGACGCAGCTGATAGGCCGCCGCCATACCGGCAGGGCCACCGCCGATGATGGCGATTTTCTTGCCGGTCATTACAGCGCTGTTGTCGCATGTAAAGCCGCCGGCAAAAGCCGAATCACCAATGTACTGCTCAACAGAGTTGATGCCGACGAATTCTTCAACATCGTTACGGTTGCAGCCTGTCTCACAGGGAGCGGGGCAGACACGACCCATCATCGAAGGGAACGGGTTGGCATCAGTCGAACGACGGAATGCATATTCCTGCATGGAAATGCCTTCCGGTGGAGTTTCGATACCACGAACGATATCCAGATAGCCGCGAATGTCCTCACCGGAAGGACAGCTACTCTGACAGGGTGGTGTACGGTGAACATATGTCGGGCATTTGTTTGACGTGTCTTCATTGAAGATCAGGTCAGTAAATGAATCCCAATTACTCTTACCTTCTTTAAACATTCTGAAGGTGAAATCTTCTTTTTGCATGTCTTCTTTGGAAGTGGCCATGCCAGTTCTCCTATCGCTTCAACCGTTGCCGGGATTAATCAAATATAAAAGTTGTTTACGCAGATTCTTCTGCTTCTTCAAGTTCTTCCGCTTCGTCACCCTGACCATCGAGAACGATGGCACTGCTAACCAGCTGATGAACACTGACGATTTGATCCATTGTCATGCCGTAGTAGGGCAAAACTTTGGTAAATTGTGATTTACAAATGGCACAAATAGCGGCCATATGCGTCACGCCGTTGTCGGCGATGACGTTTTTCAATGCTTCCATCCTGGGTAGCGCGCCCTTGACACGTAATTCCATCAAGTCGTCGGTCAATAGACCGCCACCACCACCACAACAGAAAGTCTCGTCATGAATAGTGTTGGCAGACATATCATAAAAATTGTTACACACCGCTTTAATCACAGCGCGTGGAATAGTGAACTGACTGCCCACTTCCTCCCCGATGCGCGAGGCACGGGCAATGTTACAGGAGTCGTGGAAAGTCAGTGTCATGTGGTCATTTTCAGACTTGTCGATGTTCAGTATGCCTCTATCCAGACAGTCTTTGGTGAACTCAAGAATGTGCTGGGGAACAGGGTAGTTCTGATCGAGAAAATCCCACGGGCCGGCTAGCGTATTCAGATGGTTGTAAGCCACACGCCAGGCATGACCGCATTCACCAAAAATAATACGTTTTACACCCAGTCTTTTCGCTTCATCGCGAATGCGCAGTGCAATATTACGCATGGACTCATAGTTACCGATAAACAGGCCGAAGTTAGCCGCTTCGGAAGCCTGTGAGCTCAATGTCCAGCTAACGCCCGCTGCATGAAAGACTTTGGCATAACCGATCAGACCATCAACGTGAGGTTCAGCAAAGAAGTCGGCAGATGGGGTCACCAGCAGAATGTCAGCGCCTTTTTCATCCAGTGGGAAGCGGACTTTTACGCCGATATCCTCTTCCACTTCTTCTTCCAGACCTTCCAGTGTATCGGCCAGGGCGGCTTCGGGCAGGCCGAGGTTGTTACCGATCTTGTGAATCTTGGGAATGATCTGGTTAGAGTATTTCTGACCCATGCCGATATTGGCCAGAATATCGCGAGCCGCCATGGTGACTTCAGCGGTATCAATACCGAAAGGGCAGAACACTGCACAACGACGGCACTCTGAACACTGGTGGTAATAGCTGTACATTTCTCTGACCGCTTCTTCGGTCAGCTCGGCTGCGCCGACGAAGCCGGGGATGCCCAGTTTGCCGAAAACATTACCGGGAAGCGTGAAGTAACGACGATAAATCTTACGAATAAGATCCTGACGTGCTACCGGCATATTTTTGGGGTCAGCAGTACCGAGAAAATAGTGGCATTTGTCGGTGCAGGCACCGCATTTGACGCAGGTATCCATAAATACCAGCATGGAGCGATATTTACCGAGCTTCTCTTCCAGTAACTCCAGAAATTTTTCTTTCCAGCCATCAATCAGCTGACCGGGTTCTGCCGGGCTGGGAAAGCCCATGGCTTCCTGAAACTCTACATTGGCGACATAGGGTGAGCTATGCGCCATCGCGCCTTCCATAATGGATGGAATGACGGGGAATTCATGCGTTTCTGGTATCTCGTAATCAGCCATTCTTGTTTCTCAGCTTTTTATAGTTGCAGTTACTTCTGTTTAAACTTACTAAATTAATCGCAGTAATAAATCAATTAAGTATTACGACCATCTTTGGCTTCAAGCTCTGCACCCCAGGGTGACAGATGACGTTTTTCACGGGGGTTATCAACCTGATAACGTGTCGCTGCAAAAAACAGACCCGGTGCATGCAGGAGTTTGCTGACAGGAAATATGATCATCAGGAACAGCACTACCGACAGGTGTGTCAGCAAAATGAAATCGCCGGGCAGGTTCTGCCAGTCCAAAAAGAACAAACCCAGAATAAAGGCTTTCAACTGGAGGATGTCAGTGTTTGTGACAAAGCTCATCATCAGGCCACTGAAGGCGATCAGCGCAATCAAAACCAGCATCAGATAGTCAGACGCAGATGATATATAGCGCACACGATCAACGAAAAGCCTGCGACCAAACAGGCCAATCAGACCAATAACCATGGTGAAGCCGGCATATTTGCCAAAGCTCTGAACTACTTCAAGGTTAACCAGAGGCCAGAGGAAAGAATCCGGGCTAATCGCGTAACGCAGATGACGGAAAAATGCGAGCAGCAGGGACAGGTGGAACATCCAGCCGAAGAGCCAGGTCCATTTGCTGGCGCGGAAAAGGCTGTTGAAAAAAACAACCTCATTGAATAGTCGGTAGACAACGCCGCCGGATGTTAGGGGCGCAGGAGTTACCGGTATTTTCAGT
>JAQICG010000292.1 GCA_027858635.1 Gammaproteobacteria bacterium
ACTTTAATGGTGCTTTTTGTAACTTTACGGGTAAAGCATTAGTTTTTTATCTGCGTCTATCTGCATTTATCTGTGAACCAAATTTTTTGCACTTCTCTGCGTTCTCTGCGTCTTTGCGGTGAATACATATCTTACATTAAATATTCAGTTCCTTAATTTTGCGCGTCAGTGTATTCCTGCCCCAGCCCAGCAGTTTTGCTGCGTCGTGTTTGCGGCCATGGGTTTGCTTGAGTGCAGCGCCGATGAGTACGCGTTCGACATCGGGGATGATTTCGTCTGCTATTTTTTCCCTGCCCGATTGCAGCATGTTTTCTGCATAGTTGGCGACGCCTTGTTGCCAGGTGCTTCCGATTAGTGACGGGGTTCGGTTTTTAGGCTGTAGCTCTTCGGGGAGATCGGAAAGGTGTATGGTTTTGCCGGAGGTCATAACCGCTAACCAGTGACAGGTGTTTTCCAGCTGACGTACGTTTCCGGACCATTCCATGGTCGAGAGGTATTGTTCGACTTCCGGCAGCAGTTGTTTGGGCGAAACTTCGAGCTCCTTGGTGGCTTTGTGCAGAAACAGATTAAGCAATGCCGGAATGTCTTCGCGACGCTCGCGCAGGGCGGGCAGATGAATGCGTATTACATTCAGACGGTGATAGAGGTCTTCGCGGAACAGGCCATCCTTCACGCGTTGCTCCAGGTTCTGGTGTGTCGCGGCAATGATGCGAACATCCACCTTGATCGGGTTGTGGCCACCCACGCGATAAAAGATGCCGTCCGCCAGTACGCGCAGCAGTCGTGTTTGCAATTCGGATGGCATGTCGCCTATTTCGTCAAGAAACAGGGTACCGCCGTCGGCCTGTTCGAAGCGCCCCTTGCGCTGTGTCTGTGCGCCGGTAAAGGCGCCGCGTTCGTGACCGAACAGTTCGGATTCGAGCAGGTCTTTGGGAATGGCCGCAGTGTTAAGGGCGATAAATTCCTGTGAGGAGCGCGGGCTGTGCTTATGCAGAGACTGTGCGACCAGTTCCTTGCCGGTGCCGGATTCGCCGGTAATTAAAACATTAATGTTGGACTTGGAAAGTCGGCCGATAGCGCGGAACACTTCCTGCATGGCGGGTGCTTCGCCGATGATTTCCGGTAAGGCCTGTGGCGCGGTGGTTACGCCCTGTGTTTCGTGGCGACGGATGCAGGCGCGTTGCGCCAGTGAGATGGCGTCGTCGATATCGAAAGGTTTGGGCAGGTATTCGAACGCGCCACCCTGAAAGGCGGAAACGGCACTGTCGAGATCGGAGTGGGCGGTCATGATGATGACCGGAATTTCGGGATAGGATTCTGACAGCGCGGTGAGCAGAGTCAGGCCATCCATACCGGGCATGCGCACGTCGGTAATAATGGTATCGGGTTCGGATGTTTTGAGTCGGTCGAGAATGCCATCTGCCTTGTTAAAACTGGTAACTTCCATGCCCGACTGTTCCAGTGATTTTTGCAACACCCAGCGAATCGATTCATCGTCATCAATAATCCATACATGTGGTTTTTCAGTCATGATCGTTGCTCGGTGTCGGTGAAAAGGGGTAACAGAATAGAAAAAATGGTGTGGCCCGGCGTGCAGGAAAACTCAATGAGGCCGTCATGTCGATTAATCAGGGTATGGGCAATCGACAACCCCAGACCGGTGCCTTCGGCGTGGCCGGTGACCATGGGCAGGAACAGTTTTTCCTTGAGGTCTTCGGGTACGCCGGGGCCGTTGTCGATGATGTCGATCTTGGCGACCAGTGGATAAGCGTTATCGCCAATGGTGTAATTTCTTATCGAGCGCGTGCGGAATGTGATTTCGCCATCGTCGGAGACCTCTCTGATGGCATTACGGGTAATGTTCAGAATGGCCTGAATAATCATCGACTCGTCGCCGTAAATATCCGGCAGGCTGGGATCGTAATCGACGATGAATTTAACCTTGCTGGTTTCGACCTGAACCAGGCTGCGCACGTGCTCCAGCATTTTATGAATATTGAGCTGGCTCTTGTGCGGTACACCGCGCGGGCCCAGCATGCGGTCGACCAGTTTTTTCAAACGGTCGGCTTCGCGAATAATGACCGTGGTGAATTCGCGATCCTGCTCGTTATCCAGCTTTCTTTCCAGCAGCTGTGCCGCACCGCGGATGCCGCCCAGCGGGTTTTTAATTTCGTGGGCGAGTCCGCGCAGCAGGCTGCGACTGGCTTCATTCTGAATGAGCAGGTGTTTTTCCTGCGCAATTTTGCGGTGACGCCCCCGGCTGACCAGCTCCAGCAGCAGGCACTGCGCCTGATTGCCGTATTGAATCGGTGACGCCATATAATCCAGCGCCAGAACCTGTCCGGTGCGCACCGTTAGATCCTCTTCATAAGCGGAGAAGGGGTGCTGGGTTTTCAAGGATCGTTTCAGACGTGTAAAAAAATCGGTCTCATCGATAACCAGTTCCTGAAGCGGGCGCTGTTTTGCCCGGGCATAGCTGATCTGGAACATCATTTCCGCGGAAGGGTTCATGTATTCAACGCACAGCTGCTGATTAACAACCAGCACCGCGGAGTGCAGGGTATCCAGTATTGACTGAGCGGTTTGTTGAATATCTTGTATCATTATCATTCACCAAGCAAGTATCGAACCAGAAAAGCGAGATACTGCGTAGAAAATTATCTGCCCTTATGAATCAATGCCTTAAAACAGCTGCTTCGCACGAGCTAGCCCTGCGTATGCAGGGGCGTCTTATTCATAGAATCAGTTTACAGTATGCTGCACCAATATAGTGCAGACAGGGAGATGGCGAATTAGTTCTGGCTAATAAGCACTAATGAAGCGTGGAGATGCGTTTCAGGTGAAATTGAACCGATGCGCTCTTGAGGGTTTTTCCCGAAGCATTGCTCAGTTCGGCCCTGAGA
>JAQICG010000074.1 GCA_027858635.1 Gammaproteobacteria bacterium
TCCACTAGTTCTGGTGGAAGAATGAGTGCGAGGCGGTCTTTGACGATCCGGATGAGGGGGAGATGGAAACCGATCTGCTCTATTCCCGCCTGATCACGCCCTTCTGTAACTTTCAGCTCGGCGTGCAATACGCCAACGAGTGGGGCGAAGGCGACAACGAAGATCGGTGGTCCGGCGTGATCGCGCTACAGGGCCTGGCGCCCTACAAGTTCGAGTTTGATAACTCGCTCTACATCTCCGAAGACGGTGATTTCTCCCTGGAGGTCGAAGCCGAGTACGACCTCCGCATCACCCAGCGACTGGTACTTCAGCCGTTGGTCGCAATGGGATTTGCCTTTCAGGATATTCCCGAACGTAGCCTCGGTACGGGCATGACCAGCGTCAAGCTTGACCTGCGCCTGCGTTATGAGATCAAGCGCGAGTTTGCCCCTTATTTAGGCCTTCGCTCCAGCTTCCTCGTTGGGAAAACCGACAACATCGCAGAGGCGAGTGGGCAGGATACTGAACAGCTATTATTTCTGGCAGGCGTTCGCTTCGCCTTCTAGTTAACATGGATGATAATTTAATGATTAATTTATATTAAATTAGCATGGAGGTTAATTTATTAAATTGCTTTTTATGTTAATTGTGATAAGGTAATGCTATAAAGATAGCATGAAGGTTAATTTATGAATACACAATTACATGAATTAGTACTGGAAGCTTTGGAGATAGCCAAAAAACAGGGTCTAAATCAGAAAGCCATCGCTACAATTTCCACTCTGGATGAAGTGGGTCTGTCACGACTCAAAAAAGCTGATGATGCCATGTTCAGTACCCTGCAGGAGTTGGGCAAGGTTCTGGGTAAAAAGCTGATCTGGGTTGATGACAGCAACGATCTTCCCTCGCTGGTGCAGAAGGGTGAGTTGTATGATTTCAGGTAATCAGTTGTGAAAGATTGTATCGCTGTGGTCTGGACGCGCCTTGGGCCTCAACCCGCTAAAATGGGTACCCTGACGGTGACTGATCGGGAAAGCCGTTTCACCTATGAGCCCGGCTATGCTGAAACAGGACTTCGGGGTCTGGGACTGACCTATCCACCAGCCAGTTTTGACAGCACCATCAGCCGTTTGCGGACGGAATATTTTGATGTACATCCCCCTTTGCAAAGCCTGATCCCACCACGGTCTGAACGCAACTTTCAGCGTGCCCTTCTATTAAAGTATCTCAATAGTATAAATATAACCCCTGCCCCGGGATTTGAAACCGACTGGGAAATGCTGATTCGTTCCGGCCATGGTGCTATTGGTCATCTGGATGTATTTGCCGATGATCAGGCTGCACTGCAATGGTATGCCACCCCATCCAAACAAGGGCTTATGGAGCTGGATGAAAAGTTTGGGTTTAGTCTGAAAAAATTTATGACCTGGTTCGATGGCGACGCGGAGGCTTTAATCGAAGTACTAGGCCCCACGCCCAGTGTCGGTGGTGCTATCCCGAAAATTCCATTATCCATTGACCGTGCTGGTTGGGATGGGCGTATTGGCTTGCCGACACGGTTTGGTGATGTGGATAGAACCGATATCCTGTTAAAGCTCGAGAACAGCAATGACTATCCCGGCATTATCGAACTGGAGGCGCTGTGTCTTGAAATGCATCAGGCGGCTGATTTTGAGGTTCCGCGCCACTGGTCAGTGGAAGTGAACGGATTGCGTGCGCTGGCTATAGAACGCTTCGATCGAACAGGCACCGGTAGTACTGTTTTCATGGAGTCGATGTATTCTGTGCTCGCCAGTGGTAGCAAGGCCATCAGCACGCATTACAGTGCGACCTATGACAATATCGGCCAGGCCCTGGATAACAGCAGATTACAGATTGTCGATGATCGTAAGGGTGCTAAATTGCATTTGCTGGAGCGGGTGATCATGGCGTTACTGACCGGTAATGGCGATCTGCATTTAGAGAATCTGGCGATTATTGAGCGTAACGGAATATTGACCTTCTCCCCCGTGTACGACCCTACGCCAATGCGGGCCTATAATATCCATGACATGCTTTTCCCGCCGGGGATGAGTTTTGGCGGTTACGGCGATTATCCGGATGACTGGAAAGGGGATGATCCAATCGGCTTTGCTCAGGCGATGCCGCGCTTTATTAAATCACTGGGTATTTCTAAAAATACTTACCTGGCTTCACTGGCGCGCTTATTGGAAGTGACGCTGGATTATCCGGCGCGCATCGCCGCATTGACCACCCTTCCCGCTGACAATAAAGATCGTCTTATTCGTGTTCATCAGCATATTCGTCAGCTGTTCGAAAATCATTAGATTGATACATAAGGATATTTAACTTTTTACTCAATCAATTAAGAAACAAAATCGTAGACCGCATAACCATCGGGGATTACGCTTAGCGTTCTATGCGGGAATAACTGACATCAAGGATGGTAAAGGTGGCATCCCTTTCGGGCAGTTGCAGGCTGAATTCGTCATCCAGCGATTTGCCCAGCAGGGCTTTGCCCATGGGGGAGTCCATGCTGATGTAGCCGAGTTTGGGGTCGAGTTCATCGGGGCCGACGA
>JAQICG010000395.1 GCA_027858635.1 Gammaproteobacteria bacterium
CTTTGGCGGTCACGGCAGCGGCAGTGAGCTGCCGACCCCGCTGAAGATAGTCCAAACGGCAAACAATATCCGGTTCCGGCAGGTGACCTTCGGCTTTTTCCGGCCACTCGATAAGTGCGACTGACTGGCCATCGAAGTAATCTCTGATCCCTGCGAATTCAAGCTCCTCGCCATCGGCAAGTCGGTATAGATCGAAGTGATAGACGTTTTTTTCAGCGCCCACGCTATACGGTTCGACCAGTGTGTAAGTTGGGCTTTTGACTACGCCCTGATAGCCGCAACCACGAAGAAATCCGCGGGCAAAGGTGGTTTTGCCCGCACCCAGATCGCCGTGCAGAAAAATCACCAGGTCGAGGTTCGAGGCTTGCGCCAGCTTTGCAGCGAATGCTTCCAGACTGGCTTCGGAATCCATGAACATGGAGATTTGTTTACTGTCCGTCATTGATCACCGCCCTGATTTTTTCGATTACCTCTGACGCCAGCACACCGCGCACATCGGTACCGGCAGCCCGATCGCCCGCCTGAGCATGGATACAGACCCCGGTGGTGGCGGCCTGATCCAATGTCATACCCTGCGCCACCAGTGCTGCAATGACACCGCTGAGCACATCGCCCATGCCGGCAACGGCCATGGCCGGATTACCGTAGGGACAGACGCCGAGCTGCTGACCATCAAATATCAGCGTGCCTGATCCTTTTAAAACCATGACCCCTTTTTGTAAATCATGCAGTCGCCGGATGGCGTCGAAACGGTCTGCCTGAACGGCGATGGTGTCTGTCGACAGTAAGCGCGCCGCCTCGCCGGGGTGCGGGGTCATTATATGCGGGGCTTTAATCTGAACATTTTTTTCAGCGATCAGGTTTAACGCATCCGCGTCCAGTACCATCGGCAGATCAAGTGCAATCGACTGCATCAGCAAACGGTGCGCCCAGGCATCGCGTCCCAGCCCCGGGCCGATGGCAATAACGGAGACATTTTCAACCAGCACCTCGGCCAGCTCGCCATTAACACTGCCGTGCACCATGGCTTCAGGACAGGCCACGGCAACAGCGGCAATATGGCCGGGTTGTGTGACCACACTGACCCTACCGGCACCACTTTGTAGCGCGGCTCTGGCGGCGAGTATTACCGCCCCCGGCATGCCCTGATTACCACCGATCACCAGCACGTGACCGTGCATGCCCTTGTGTGAATCATGCCGGCGCTTCGGTAACTGATGACCATCAAGCAACAGTTCAGCGACGGGTGTTTCGCTTTCATAAATCACCTTAGGCACTGACAGAGAATCGAAAATGATCTCACCGCAACAGGCTTTACCGCTGGCGGTAAACAGCCCCGCTTTTAGCGCGATAAAAGTGACGGTGATATTTGCGCTGATGGCCGCGCCTTTTATTGTGCCGGTTAAGGCGTCAAGACCGGAAGGCACATCAACGGCGATGACCGGCTTATCAGAATCGTTAACAAGATCGATCCAGCGCTTCCATTCTGCCTCAACGTTGCGTTTCAGACCTGTTCCCAACATAGCATCAATGATCACATCCGCATTGCTGAGCAGACTTTCATCATTGGCTGATAGCTCGGCGGTTTCGTACCAGTGTTCATAGGCCTGACGTGCATCGCCCTGAAGCGTATCCGGATTGACCAGACTGACAACGCTAACCATCAAACCGCGTTGCTGAGCCAGACGCGCAATCACATAACCATCGCCGGCATTATTTCCGGCACCGCATAACACCAGAATGGTTTTAGCCTGAGGATAATTTTCCAGCAACACATCAAGCACCACTTTACCGGCTCGACGCATCAAGGTGTAGCCGGGAATGCCGTGATCGTGTATCGCTTTATGGTCAAAACGCCTGACCGATTCAGGCGTATAAAGTAATGAGGACAGAGTTGGCATGCACTGATTATACAGTCGGCTTCAAATTAATAAAGGAAGCTGTAAAGTAGTATATGAATAGAGATGCGCTCACTCAGGAAGGGACTGGAATAAGCTCAATACCACCCATGTATGCTTTTAGAACTTCAGGAACAGCGATACTGCCGTCGGCCTGCTGGTAGTTTTCCAGCACTGCCACCAGCGTGCGACCGACGGCCAGCCCCGAGCCGTTAACGGTGTTGATCAGTTCCGGTTTGCCTTGTTCCGGATTGCGCCAGCGTGCCTGCATA
>JAQICG010000261.1 GCA_027858635.1 Gammaproteobacteria bacterium
AAGACGCGCTGAGAATACATCCGTGTACGCTCGGCAGCAGCATCCCTGCTGCTGACGGTCTTGATTGAAGGGTATCCTTTCCATACGCCTTGTTAGTATTTACTAAATTAGAGCGTTCTTGCTTACATTACACAGAACACTCTAACTTATTATATTAGGGGGCACTTATTTACCTTATTAGAGCATTCTTAATTACTAAATTAGAGCCTGCTTATTCACCTTCTTGAGCGACTAATTCACCCTTGAATTATTCCGTATATTAAAAAGTTATTTTACCGTAGTAAGCTATTGCTATATGTATTTCACGTAGTATGCTATAAATGTTTTTAAACAAGGATAATCATTCCAACAGATCTAGTTTCGACAGCCAGAACTGGATTAAACTATTTTGATGGACAGGGATCTCCTAACAAACCTTTAAGAGGAATCGCAAATGCAAGGTTATATGCATAAAATATCCGCTACCGTTTCGGTAGCCACGTTAGCCGCCTGCCTTGGTATGGCAATGCCGCTTTCTGCTAATGCTGCAGATGATGCAGACATTGCCGAAGGAAAAAAACTGTCGTTCGACAGAAAAAAAGGTAATTGCCTGGCTTGCCATGCTATAGAAGGCGGTGATCTCCCTGGTAATATTGGGCCACCCCTGATTGCCATGAAAGCAAGATTTCCTGATTACGAAAACCTGAGAGCTCAGATTTATGATGCTCGTATAAATAACCCAAATACGATTATGATTCCCTTTGGCCCCCATGAAGTACTTTCTGCCAAAGAACTGGAACTGGTCACTAAATTCATCTACACACTATAAAGATCTTGAGGTAAAACAATGAATCATCACCGTAGAATTCTCCTTAAAAGTACGCTGGCCGCCAGCGCAACAGGCATGGCCATCAGCGCGGGCCTGCTCACACCCAAAGCTGTTTTGGCGGCCTGGAACACTTCTGCCTTTGAAGCAAAAACCGTCGATGCCGCTTTAACCAGCGCTTTCGGCAGCACCAGTACAGCAGACAGTGACAAAATAAAATTGTCAGCTCCCGATGTTGCTGAAAATGGTGCCTCCGTCACTGTGACTGTTAAGAGCAGCCTGCCCAGGACAGACGCGATCAGCATTCTGGTAGCGGAGAATGCGCAGCCTTTAACAGCCTCATTCGACCTTAGTCCCAGAACAGAAGGCGTTATTACCACTAACATAAAAATGGGTAAATCTTCTGATGTCATCGCTGTAGTTAAAGCTGATGGCAAACTGTACACCACCAAACAACAAGTCAAAGTCACCATCGGCGGCTGCGGCGGTTAATCAAAGATTCGAGGATATAAAGCAATGGCTAAAAAAAGTTCAACAATTCAAGTACGTTCCAGCGTTAAAAAAGGCGTTGCCACTATCAAGTGCCTGATCAGTCACCCTATGGAAACTGGCCTGCGCAAGGATAAAAAAGGCAACCTTATTCCCGCCAAGTTCATTCAAAATCTTACTTGTGAGCATAGCGGAGACACTGTGCTGGATGCCGAGCTCAACGGTTCTGTTTCCACCAATCCATACCTGAAGTTTGTATTTAGTGGCGCCAATGATGGCGACACTATCAAAATAAGCTGGGTGGATAATACAGGCGAAAAAGATTCTGGCGAATTTGAAATACCTACTAGACGTAGATAATAATAACCGGCACAACCACACAAGAAGGTGAACCATGAAAAAAAACTTAGCAGCATTGACTGTCTTGCTGATGATCGCCACCCCCATGGTGGCGCAGGCATCACCAGAGAGCGACCTGAAAGAATTCCGCTCGCATTTTACTAATATGTTTCCCGAAGTACCTGTAGATGACTTCATTAACGGGGTTTATTCCGTTGATGAAGCTTCTCGTGCACAATGGGAAGACTTCGAAGAGTTTCCTCCTTATGAGATTTACATCTCTAAGGGTGAAGATTTATTCAACAAAAAATTTGCGAATGGCAAAAGTTTTGCTCACTGCTTTCCTGACTATAGACAGGGCGTTCGTCAGAACTACCCTAAATTCGACACTGCCTCCGGTGAAGTTGTTACCCTTGAGGGCGACATTAACAAGTGTCTGACTGACAATGGCGAGAAACCATACGGCTGGAAAAAAGGCAAAATAGCTTATGTTGGCGCTTACCTTGCGTACATGTCCAGAGGTAATAAGCTGGACGTGAATATACCCGATGACGAAGCCGCAATGGCTGCTTATAATCGCGGTAAAAAACATTTCTATGCCAAACGTGGTCAACTGAACATATCATGTGCAGACTGCCATTATAACAATGCCGGTAACAGAATCCGTGCGGACATTCTCAGCCCTGCGCTGGGGCATCCAACCGGCTTCCCTGTTTAGCGTAACAAATGGGCTGCCGTTGGTGGCGATGGTATGGGTACCCTGCACCGCCGTTATGGTGGCTGCAATAAACAGGTACGCGCCCAGCCATTCCCGGCACAAAGTGATGAATACAAGGCCCTGGAATATTTCCATACTTATATGAGTAATGGTCTTGAGGTCAATGGACCCAGCTTACGCAAATAAGCCACAATCCATAGACGCAAAAAAGCCCGGTTTGAAAACCGGGCTTTTTTTTGGTTTTTTATTTCAAAAGGATAAAGATGGTGGGCCGTCCGCGATTCGAACGCGGGACCATCGGATTAAAAGTCCGGTGCTCTACCAGCTGAGCTAACGGCCCGAGGCGCGCATATTACATGGACTACGCAAGAAAGACAAACTCTTAAACAGAAAAGCTTAAAATAACTACTGGTAGCGGGTAACATCTTCAAGACCCGCCTCTTCAAAGCCTTTCTTCCGATAACGGCAAGAGTCACAAACACCACAGGCTCTGCCCTCCGGGTCTGCCTGATAACAGGAAACCGTACGGCTGTAATCTACACCATGCTCGACACCAGTGCGGATAATTTCCGCTTTGCTCATCTCCATTAACGGCGTATGAATGTGCAATTTATGCCCTTCAACCCCGGCTCTGGTGGCCAGGTTAGCCATCTTCTCAAAAGCCTCGATATAGGTCGGTCGGCAGTCGGGATAGCCGGAGTAATCCACCGCATTTACGCCGATAAAGATATCCGATGATTGATTAACCTCGGCGATAGCCAGTGCATGCGCCAGAAACACTGTGTTTCGCGCCGGCACGTAAGTAACCGGGATTCCGGCCTCGAGTTGATGCGGCACATCAATCGTCGCATCAGTAAGCGCTGAGCCGCCCAGCACGGCGTCGTCCAGCCTGATGATCTGATGACGAACACCATAATAACGGGCAATGGCTTTGGCCGCTTCCAGTTCAGAAACGTGTCTCTGGTGATAATCAAAGCTGATAGCTATACATTCATAGCGCTTGTTAGCGATGGCTAGCACAGTCACTGAATCCAGCCCACCTGACAGTAAAATAATAGCCCTGGGTTTATCCGTCACTGCTTTACCTTTTTATGCATAATCTGTTTCATCGTCCAGGAACATCACCCCAGAGATATTTGTGTAGCTGAATCTGCATTCTTACCGGCAGGTTATCGCGTAGGATCCAGTCAGCCAGCAGGCCGGTTTCCAGCGCCTGAAAACTGGCCGAGAACAAAACTTCGCAGCGCTCTGCCAGGCTGTATTCCTGCATAATGGCACACGACCAGTCATAATCATTCTGATCACAGATAACAAATTTAACTTGATCGGTAGCCTTAAGATATTCGATATTCTCGTAACGGTTTTTTTCCACCTCGCCCGAGGCGGGTGTTTTCAGATCCATCACTGTCACAACTCTTAAATCCACCTCGGCTATGCTAATGGCACCGCTGGTTTCCAATGAAACCTCATAGCCTGCATCACACAGTTTGTTCAGCAGCTCATGGCATTGCTTTTGTGCCAGTGGCTCGCCGCCGGTGACGGTGACATATTTGGGATTATATCCCGCCACGGTTTCGACGATTTCGTCCAGCCCCATCCAGTTGCCGCCGGTAAAGGCATAAGCGGTATCACAGTAGTGACAGCGTAGCGGGCAACCGCTCAGGCGCACGAATACCGTTGGCAGACCGACGGTGCGCGATTCACCCTGCAGGGAATAGAATATTTCGAATATTCGGAGCTGATCCGGGTGGCCGGCCACTGCAATCAATGGCCTTCGCGCTGAATTCTCTCCAGTCGCTCGTTCGCCTTTTTGGCCAGATTGGTATCAGGGTACAATGAAATAATTTGCTGCAAGCTTTCGCGCGCAGCGGACCAGTTTTTCAGCTCATAATAGACGTAGGCAATTTTCAAACGCGCACCCTGTGCTTTGGTGCTGTCCGGATAATCTGTAATTAAACGCTGAAACTCGCTCAAGGCCTGTTGATACTGACGATTGGCATAACTCGCCTCAGCCAGCCAGTATTGGGCATTGTCTGCATACTGACTATCGGGATTGCTTTTAAGAAAATCCTCAAACGCGGTGATGGCCGGTTTATAACGCCCCTCTTTCAGCAGATCAAACGCCGCGTCATACTCGGCTTTGGCTTTGTCGCTGACGGCAGCTGAAGCGGACGCCGCTATAGCACGAGCGTTTTTCGGCGCCACTACCTGGCTGCCCGATGAAGGAACCGGCACTGCCAGCCCAGAAGCCGGAGCCGCCGTTTCCACCGCATTAATACGGCGATCCAGATCCACATACAAACTGCGCTGACGCTGTTTAATGCTGTTTAGTTCATAGCCCTGCTGATCAAGCTGATCGCGTAGCTGTGCGATCTCTTGCTGCAAGGCATCAATACGTCGCGCCTGCGTTCTGAAAATATCAGAATCAACCAGCCGCTCCATACGTTCAAGCCGCTGCTTTACGCTCATCATGGATATCACATCACGTTCCGCAGCAATCGTCGGGAGCGTGAACGAAACCGCAATCAATAACACCGATAAAACATAAAAACGCTTAAACATAGATCACCCTGAAAAATTTCAATTAATGAAGCCGCCTGTGAATAAATACAGCTTAATAAACCAGCTCGACCCGACGATTCATGCTCCACGCAGTCTCATCATGACCCAGACGCGCAGGCTTCTCCTCACCGTAACTAATAATCGTAATTTGATCATTTCCAGCACCCTGGAACATTAACAAGCGTTCCACCGACTGTGCACGACGGTCGGCCAAAGCCACGTTGTACTCGCGCGTACCTCTTTCATCAGTGTGGCCTTCAACTCTGACTGATGCAGCGGGGTTAGCCGACAAATAG
>JAQICG010000059.1 GCA_027858635.1 Gammaproteobacteria bacterium
CCAGTGCGCGGGTTTTATAAAAGCGTGCCGCCCACAGCCACTTATCCAGACGCATTGAATCACTCATCAGCGTAACAGCTCAGGCACTGTTCAACTTCAGCTACCAGGCTGCTAGACGCCGGTAAGCAGACGGTTGACACGTTTGACGAATTCAGCGGAGTCTTCCAGCTGATTGCCCGCCGCCAGTGCCGCCTGTTCGAACAGCAACATGGCCCAGTCGTTGAGCGCATCATCATCAAGGCCCTGCAATTTTTTCACCAGTGAATGATCAGGATTCAATTCCAGTACGGGCTTCGCTTTGGGTGCATACTGGCCGGCCATCTCCAATATTTTTTGCATCTGCTCGCTCATGTCCGCTTCGTTGAGAACCAGGCAGGAGGGTGAATCGGTGAGGCGCTGTGACATGCGCACTTCGCTGACTTTTTCGTCCAGCAGGTTCTTAACTTTTTCGGTGACGCTCTTGAACTCTTCGTTCAGCTTTTCTTTTTCAGCCTTGTCTTCTTCGCCACCCAGGTCAAGATCGCCGCGCACAACCGACTGCAAAGTTTTGCCATCGAACTCGGTGAGGTGCGATACCAGCCACTCGTCAACGCGGTCGCTCAACAGCAGCACTTCCACATCTTTCTTTTTGAACACTTCCAGATGCGGGCTGTTTTTTGCGGCGTTGAAAGTTTCTGCAGTGATGAAATAAATCTTGTCCTGACCTTCCTTCATGCGAGACACGTACTCTTCCAGCGAAACGGTCTGCTCTGCGCTGCCGGTTTCGGTGCTGGCAAAACGCAGTAACCTGGCGATGCGTTCTTTGTTGGCAAAATCTTCAATCGGACCTTCTTTCATCACCAGTCCGAAGGTCTTCCAGAAAGTGGCGTAATCTTCCGGTTTGTCTTTCGCCATCGATTCCAGCAGGCCCAGAATCTTTTTGACGGAAGCGCCACTAATGCGATCGGTGATTTTGTTCTTCTGCAGGATTTCACGTGATACGTTCAGCGGCAAATCATCTGAATCGACTACGCCGTTGACAAAGCGCAGATAGTTAGGCATCAGGTGTTCGGCGTCATCCATAATGAAAGTGCGTTTGACATACAGTTTGATGCCGCGCTTGTGGTCACGGTCGTATAAATCGTAGGGCGCTTTCGCCGGAATATACAGCAGTGCCGAGTAGCTCTGGTTACCTTCAACACGATTATGAACCCAGGTCATCGGGTCTTCGAAATCGTGGCTGACGTGTTTATAAAACTCCTTGTATTCTTCGTCACTGATTTCCTTTTTATCGCGCGTCCATAATGCCGAAGCGCTGTTGACGCGTTCATATTCCGGCGCTTTTTCTTCCGGCTTCTCTGCACCCTCTTCTGCAACTTCAGTTTCCACCTTAGGCATAAGCACAGGCAGCGAGATGTGATCTGAATACTGCTTGATGATATTGCGCAGACGGTAATTATTGGCGAATTCTTTTTCTTCTTCTTTCAGATGCAAAATGATTTCGGTACCGCGATCAACCTTCTCGGTCTGACTCAAAGTGAAACTGCCATGGCCGTCGGATTCCCAGAGTACAGCTGCGTCAGCAGCGGCATCGGCACGCCGACTAATGACCGTGACCTTGTCGGCAACGATAAAGCTGGAATAGAAGCCCACGCCGAACTGACCGATCATCTGCGAATCCTTGGCCTGATCACCGGAGAGTTTTTCCAGAAATTTTTTCGTGCCGGAGCTGGCAATAGTGCCGATATTTTCAATCATCTCCTGACGATTCATGCCGATGCCGTTATCGCGTACTGTCACCGTGTTGGCTTCCTCGTCAAAATCGACAGAGATCTTCAGCTCGGCGTCATCGCCATACAGGCTATCGTCTGAGAGCGCCTCAAAACGCAGCTTGTCACAGGCATCTGAGGCGTTCGAGATCAGTTCCCGCAGAAAAATCTCCTTGTTCGAATACAGCGAATGGGTCATCAAATGTAAAATTTGACGCGCCTCGGTCTGAAATTCCATGGTTTCTGTTGCAGTAGTTTCAACACTCATTACATCTGTCTCCGTATAACTCTTTGAACATATTTAAAATATAACCCCGCCGTTAGTGGAAGGGATATTAAGGAATTTTATTGCTTCGCGTTGCACTCTCATTTATTCGAGCGGGCCACAAGGTGAAGCCGATACATAGGCAGTCCGCGAAAAACGCAAATGACGCAAGATTAAAAGAAAATAGTTTTGTAAATGCACCACGCGCTGTTCGCGCACAGATCATTTTTTCTTTTAAACACATGTTAAATGGGGATGCATTCTATTTTTTCAAGATGAAAAACAGCAAAAAAAACTAGGTGCACGCCATTAACCACGATGA
>JAQICG010000021.1 GCA_027858635.1 Gammaproteobacteria bacterium
TATGCACGCGCTCACCGTAACGCCTTAGCATAGCCTGTCCAAAAGTATTGACGTGATTTGCAAGATTCAAGGCATTTTCTCTGACCGCGAAAAACCGCAGTGCAACCGGTATCTCAACCCGAGTTAATCAAGCGGTGATTTTCACCTTTCAGATAATGGCTGGGTTGATATAGGTCAACTCCTTACTGGTTTAGAGTCAGTCTATATTACGAAATTAGAGATTCGTATCAGGGCGACTATCATTCAGGTTCTGTCTTGCTGGTTTTATCCGACATGAATACATCAGTCGGCATTTCTTTAAGAGCAGCAATGCGATCCAGCGCGGATGAGGCCAGTTTTTGTGCAGTCAGCATGACTTTTTCATCGGTTGTGGTACTGACGATTTCATCATAAAAAGAAAAGCTTCGATCGCTACAGGCATAGAGCTGATTCAGTTTTTCATCTGAGTTACTGGATAATTTCTCCATTTTTGCGATGTAAGCGTCAACCTGTTCAAGGTTTTTAATGAGATCCGCATTCGCGGAACCGGTTTTATCCAGATGGCCTTCATAGCTATCAATTTCTTCCTGAGTTTTTCTGACCAGGTGTTTTATTTCCGGTGAGTCGCCTGCAAGACTGGTCATGGTATTGGCCAGACGCCGGTCAATATGAATCGCAGCGGTTAATAAATCTGATTCCTTTCGCACAGCTCTGGGATCAAGTCGAGTTTCAACGCTGTCAGTTTCACGCTCCTCATGGTAGGCGCGACGACGTTCAGCTCTGAGCAGGGCAGCGTGGCCCAGCTCTTCGCGCGCCAGTATTTCAGCATATTTACGCACAGTTTCGTTTTCTGAATCTGCGGCGACCTGGGTGTAAAAGCGAAATGAAATTTCTTCGTTATGTACGGCAAAGGCCAATGCTTTATAGGGGGTGCTGTAATCAGGGTCGCGTGCTTCTTCATCATAGATGGTTGAGACCTGTGGGTCACGCCATTTAACTGGAGCGATCTCAGGGTTTTCCTGCAAACCTTCATGTTTCATCCATTTTGTCAGTAGATGTTCATGTTCCTTTTCCTCGCTGACCATGCGTTCAAACAGTGCAGCGGCTGAATTATTATTTCCTGCTTTCATTGCAGCTGCTAGTTGGGAATAACGTCGAATGGCTTCGCGTTCTGCCTGAAGGGCGATAGTTATTAAATCGTCTGGTGTCTCTACATTAGTGTTTAACATAATCATTAATACCTCAAGGCACAATTATTTTTAGTGTTGACTTTAGTCTTACTTGACCTGCATCATACGTATTGCGTCAATTTGTCGCAGACTACGCTTGTGAAAATAAATTATCCACCTAAAATTGGTAGCTGCTACGTGTATAGTAAAAATAATAGTGTATTAGCACACGCTCAGTCTGAAAAGTTCGTTTCGCATGTAGTATCCTTATCATCTGTATGGTTATTTGTTGCAATAATTTTGCTTCAGTGCCTGATTCTAACCCCGGCTCATGCCAAATCAGAATTGCCCCGTTTTCTTGAGAGCATCGACGCGGAAAAAATATTTCCCGGTGCCGATAAAATTGCCGATGCAGAGGGTGAGCCACTGGTCGCTGTTGCCTACAAACAGGATCAGCAGATCGGCTATGTGTTTCTGACTTCAGATTATACCAATAGCACCGGTTATTCCGGTAAACCCATACACCAGCTTGTAGCACTGGATATGCAGGGCATTATTCAGAAAGTTCTACTGGTTGAGCATCACGAACCCATTGTACTGATCGGCATCCCTGAACAACGCATTATTGATGTGCTCGCTGAATACGAGGGGCTGGATGTAGGTAAGCTTGTGCGTGGAACCCAGGATCATCATGTCGATATCGTTACTGGTGCGACGGTAACGGTGATGGTGATGGATGACAATATTTTACGTAGCGCCATGATGGTCGCTCGATCCCATAGTTTATCTGGACTTAAGCCGAAAGTCAAAGCTACCGGGCCTGTTGCCAGTGTTGATACTGAAATTGACACGATTAAGGACTGGTCAACACTGGTCGAAGAAGGCTCAATTCAGCATTTGAAAATTACCGTAGGAGACATCAATAAAGCGTTTGCGGGATCTCGCGAGCCGCTGGCGGCTGAAAGACCCGAAGAAGGTGATGAAGGCGAGATTTTTGTCGAACTTTATGCAGCCGTAGTTTCAGTGCCCACTATCGGTCGCAGTCTACTGGGTGAACATGAGTACCGTAATCTGGAGAAAAAATTACAGCCGGGAGAAGTGGCTATTCTTCTGGCGGGCGAAGGTCGATTTTCATTCAAGGGCTCCGGTTATGTGAGGGGTGGTATCTTTGATCGTTTTCAGATCATTCAGGGTGATACCTCGATCCGTTTCCATGACAGACAACATAAGCGTTTGCATCATATGGCAGCTGAAGGCGCGCCAGAGCTGAAAGAAGTGAGTTTATTCAGAACACCGGCCGATTTGAAATTTAAGGCCACGCTGCCCTGGAAGCTGGAGTTGCTGGTAGGTCGTGATATTGGTCCGACCAAAAAAGCTTTTTTGACTTTTGATCTTAACTACAGCGTCCCCGAGCAATACCTGAAATTTACTGGGGCTAAGGTGGGTGAAGTCACAGCAGACATGGAAGCAGCCCCGCAACCTGTCTGGAAAAAGATGTGGGAACTCAAGACCTTTGAGATCATGGTGCTTGGTCTTGGCTTGATGGTACTGACCGTGATCTTCTTTTTTCAGGAATGGTTGGTTAAACGCCCGGTACTCGCTGATCGGGTTCGTATCGGTTTTATGAGTTTTACGCTTTTCATAATCGGCTGGTACTTCAATGCACAACTTTCCGTAGTTAATATACTGGCCATGTTCAACGCTTTAGTCAGTGGTTTTGACTGGTCCTATTTCCTTATGGAACCACTGATTTTCATTCTCTGGGCTTCAGTGGCGGCAGCATTACTGTTTTGGGGGCGCGGACCTTACTGCGGCTGGTTATGTCCTTTTGGTTCATTACAGGAGCTGCTTAACCGTATTGCTAAGTTTTTCAAAATCAGACAGGTTGTTGTGCCCTGGTTTATTCACGAGCGCGTATGGAGTTTCAAGTATTTAATATTTCTGGCGCTGTTCGGGCTTTCCCTTTACTCGCTGGACTGGGCAGAACGCCTGGCTGAGGTTGAGCCCTTTAAAACCGCCATTATTCTTAACTTTATACGTGAATGGCCGTACGTTATTTTTGCTCTGGCCGTGCTGATACCGGGTATTTTTATCGAACGTTTTTATTGCCGCTATCTGTGTCCGCTGGGTGCTGCACTGGCGATTCCCGGCAGAATGCGCATGTTTTCATGGTTGAAACGCTACAAGGAATGCGGTTCACCCTGTCAGCGTTGCGCTAACGAGTGCATGGTGCAGGCGATACATCCTGAGGGCAACATCAATGTCAACGAATGTCTGTACTGTCTGCATTGTCAGGTGGTTTATTTCGACGATCATGCCTGCCCCGTGATGATACAGAAACGACTGAAGAAAGAGCGGCGTACCTCGCGTAGTGCCGCAGTACAAGGTAAAAAAGAATCTGCCATTGAGGTAGAGCTGATGAAGAAAAAAACAGAACATTGAGATGAATGATTTAGATTAATAACCGCCCTGAACTGTATAGAAAAGGGGCATGTATCCGCTTGCATCAGCAGGCAAATTAAGAGGAGTAGTATCATGAGCAATAATAATGAAAAAGCTGAAAGTAAAGGTATTAGTCGACGCCAGCTGCTTGGCGGTACCGCCAAGCTGACTGCATTGGCAGGTGTGGCAGGGCTGGCCGGATTCGCAGGCATGACGCCTAAGACAGCTATCGCCGCTGCAAATAATAAAGCCCATGTCGGTCCCGGTGATCTGGATGAATACTACGGTTTCTGGAGCAGCGGTCAGGCCGGTGAGCTACGCGTTCTGGGTGTTCCATCCATGCGTGAACTTGTGCGTGTCCCTGTGTTCAATCGCTGCAGTGCTTCAGGCTGGGGGTCTACCAATGAGAGCCGCAAGATATTACGCGATGGACTTTTGCCTGAGACTAAAAAATTCCTCGATTCCGGTGGTCGCGGCGGTACCTGGGATAATGGTGATCTGCATCATCCGCACATGTCATTCACCGATGGTACCTACGATGGTCGCTATCTGTTTATGAATGACAAGGCCAACACCCGTGTCGCCCGTATCCGTTGCGAGGTTATGAAGTGTGACAAAATTATTGAAATTCCAAATGCCGCGGATATTCATGGCTTGCGCCCGCAAAAATACCCGCGTACCGGCTATATTTTTGCCAACGGCGAGCATCGTGTGCCTCTCCCCAATGACGGCAGCATTCTTGATGAGCCTGAAAAATACCATGCGATATTCACTGCCATCGATGGCGACGAAATGAAAGTTGCCTGGCAGATCATGGTCGACGGTAATCTTGATAACTGTGATGCGGATTATCAGGGTCTTTACGCGTTCTCTACCTGTTACAATAGTGAAGAAGCTACAAATTTATCGGGCATGATGGGCAACGAACGTGACTGGGCCGTAGTGTTTGATCTGAAGGCAATTGAAGCGGGCGTGAAAGCCGGCGATTTCCAGAAAATTAACGGCGTGCCCGTACTGGACGGTCGTAAAGGCTCGAAATATACCCGTTACATTCCTGTGCCCAATAGCCCTCACGGCTGTAATACCGCACCGGATGGTATCCACGTGGTCTTCAACGGCAAATTGTCACCCACTGTGACTGTCATTGACGTTCGACGTCTACCTGATTTGTTCAGTGACAAGATTCAGCCACGTGATGTCGTGGTTGCCGAGCCTGAACTGGGTCTGGGTCCATTGCATACTGCTTTCGATGGTAAAGGTAATGCCTTCACTACGCTGTTCCTGGATAGTCAGGCGGTAAAGTGGAACATTCAGAAAGCCATTGATTCTTATAACGGTAAAAAAGCTAATCCCATCATAGAAAAAATTGATGTGCATTATCAGCCGGGTCATAACCATACTTCGATGGGTGAGACCAAAGAAGCTGATGGTAAATGGCTGGTGTCGCTCAACAAATTTTCCAAGGATCGTTTTATCAACGTCGGCCCTCTAAAACCGGAGAACGAACAGCTGATCGACATTAGTGGTAAGAAAATGCAGATTATGCATGATGGCCCGGCGTATGCGGAACCGCATGACGTTATCATCGTTCGTGCCGACATCGTCAATCCTGATTCAATATGGACCAAGGGTGACCGCATGTGGGCGGATGTCAGTGCACAGGCCAAAAAGGATGGCGTCAAACTGACCGAAGATTCCACGATAATTCGTGATGGTAAAAAAGTGCGTGTTTACATGACTTCAGTCGCGCCCAATTTCAGCATGGAGAAATTCACGGTGAAACAGGGTGATGAGGTTACGGTAATCGTCAGTAATAATGACGCGATTGATGACCTGACACATGGCTTTACTCTTGCCAATTACGGTGTCGCGATGGAAATAGGCGCGCAGCAGACATCATCGATCACCTTTACGGCTGATCGTGCCGGTGTACACTGGTTCTACTGTCAGTGGTTCTGTCATGCGCTGCACATGGAAATGCGTGGTCGTATGCTGGTAGAGCCTGCGTAGTTGTTCTTTGAAAGTTAAGCAGCAAGAAAACAGCCCGTCAGTCAGCCCTGGAATATCCAGAAAGCTGGCTGGCGGGCTGTTGCTGTTTACCCTTTTTTTCACATTTATATCACAGGCCGAAGAAAGGCGCGTGGCACCCGGAGACGGTGTCTTGCAGGCTGCAATTGATTCGGCAAATAATGGTGATATATTAATTTTAACTGCGGGGGTCTACACCGGTTCGGTGAATGTCCATCGTAGTCTGACCCTGTTGGGCAGCAATACTAAAGATGGCGATAGCATCATTGATGGCGAGGGCTCAGGTCACGTCATCACTGTATCAGCGCCCGATGTCGTAATCAAAGGCATGAATATTCAGCAGTCAGGTACTAATCTGGTCGCCGAAGATAGTGGCATCTTCATCACTGAAGAAGGTGACCGCACACGAATTGAAAATAATTATTTTGAAAATAATCAGATAGGTATTTACCTGAAAGGCCCGAACTCTGCGGTGATCAGCACCAATGTCATCATTGGCAGTCGGCATCACCGCATCAATGACCGTGGCAATGGCATCTATTTATGGAATACGCCAGGCTCTATTATTGAATATAACGATATTCGCTATGGCCGGGACGGAATTTTTGTTAATGCCAGTCGCAATAATGTTTTCCAGGGCAATCGTTTACGCGATTTGCGTTTTGCTATTCATTATATGTATGCAAATGATAGCGAAGTCAGCGATAATATCTCGATCAATAATCATGTCGGCTTTGCTTTAATGTTTTCTGCCCGATTAATGGTCAAAAACAATCAGTCGATCGGTGATCATGAACGCGGGCTGTTTTTTAACTTTGCAAATAATTCGGTGATAAACGGCAACCGAGTTAGCGGTGGAGCCAAAAAGTGCGTTTTCATTTATAATGCTAATTTTAATACAATCACCAATAATTTTTTTGAAGAGTGCGATATAGGCATTCATTTCACCGCAGGCTCAGAACAAAATGAAATCTATTCCAATGCCTTTATCAATAACCGCACTCAGGTGAAATACGTGGGTACCCGTTATATTGAATGGTCCAAAGACGGCTATGGCAACTACTGGAGTGACAAAAAAACTTTTGATATTGATGCTAACGGAAGTGCCGATCAACCCTATAAACCTAATGATCTGGTTGATCAAATTATCTGGCGCCATCCTCTGGCCAAGTTACTACTTAATAGCCCGGCAGTGCAGATTCTAAAATGGGCTCAGTCTGAATTTCCCGGTATCCATCCCGGTGGCGTAACCGATACCTCGCCGTTAATGTCACCGCCGCCGGTCGAATTTTCCGTGCCCGGAGATTTACTGAATGGGTGAGTTG
>JAQICG010000279.1 GCA_027858635.1 Gammaproteobacteria bacterium
CCATCAGCTCGATGGGCAGGCCGTGGCAGTCCCAGCCGGGGACATAACGCGCATCAAAACCATCCATGGTTTTGCTTTTGATGATGATGTCCTTGAGGATTTTATTGACCGCATGACCGATATGAATGTCGCCGTTAGCGTAGGGCGGGCCATCGTGCAGCACAAATGTCGGCCGGCCTTTACTGGCTACGCGGATCTTCTGGTACAGGCCCTGTTTGTCCCAGTCTTTCAGGATGACCGGTTCACGGTTGGCGAGGTTGCCCCGCATCGGAAAATCGGTATGCGGTAAATTCAGTGTGGGCTTGTAGTCTGTGGTCATGTCGCTTTAGTTATGAGAATGATTATGAATGGTTAGTCAGGCCGTGCAGTTCACGGGCCTTCAGGCAGTCGAACTGAATCTGATTTTTGAGGGCATCAAAAGAGTCAAACTTCTGCTCGTCGCGTATTTTGTGGTGAAAGGCAATGCAGACATTCTGTCCGTAGATGTCCTGATTGAAGTCGAATAGATGGACTTCAAGCTGCACACGTTCGCCGTTGACGGTGGGTCGCCGCCCCAAATTGGCGATGCCTTTTACCGTGCCTAATGTACTGGAGTGCATGGTAACAGAATATACCCCTTGTAGAGGGGTGCTGGGCCGATGCAGGTGAATATTGGCGGTGGGGAAACCGATGGTGCGTCCGCGCTTATCGCCGTGGGCCACCCGGCCACAGATCTGATAGGGTCGGCCCAGCATGGCTTTGACAGCTTCGAGCCGGCCCTCGCTCAGGGCAGCACGAATGCGCGTGCTGCTGACGCGGGTGTCACCGACATGGTGGGTGGACAGGGAGGCTACTTCAAAACTGTATTCGCGGCCGTATTTCTGCAGCAACTCCAGATTGCCCCTGCGGTCACGTCCAAACTGGAAGTCATCACCAATAACCAGTGCCTTGATGGCCAGTTTCTCGATGAGGATTTTCTGGATGAACTCCTCGGCGGTCATCGAGCTTAACTCCCGATTGAATTTCATCAGCAGCATGTAATCGGGGCAGAGTACCGGCTTGTGATTCGCCAGGGCAATGAGCTTGTCGCGGGTATTCATCAGGCGGGGTCGGTCATCTGCGCTGGAGAAAAATTCGTGGGGCAGCGGATCAAAAGTCATCATGCAGGTTTTGAGCTGCCGGCGGTCAGCGATTTCGGTCAGCAGTTGTAGTAGCGCCTGATGGCCGAGGTGAATGCCGTCAAAATTGCCGATGGTGAGCGCGCATCCCTGATGCGACGGCTTAAGATTGTGGAGACCTCTGATTAAATGCATGGCTTAAGTTCGCTTCAGCTGAGCAGGGCGTAATCCTGCCAGCATGAGTATGACAAAGTAAATGAATATGGCCAGAGCAATGATACCGGCAATATGGCTGATACGCTCAACGGCGGCCCAGTCGGTCCACTGCAACTGCTCTGGCGTGACCAGCAGGATGGCCAGCGCCATTACCGTACCGGCAACACCTATCTGTAGCAGCAATTTGATCCATCCCGGGACGGGCTGAAACACCTTAATTTTTCGCAGTCCGCGATAGAGCATGAAAGCATTGAGATAGGCCGCGGCGCTGGTGGCCAGCGCCAGTCCGACGTGGGGCGCTTCGTAATCGAGCATCACCAGCGGCACCACGAATAAAAGGTTCAGCCCCATGTTGGTGATCATGGCGATAATGCCGATGCGCACCGGCGTAGTGGTGTCCTGGCGGGCGTAAAAACCGGGCGCCAGTATCTTGATGAGAATAAAAGCGGGCAGGCCGGCAATGTAGGCCATCAGGCTCAGGCTGGCGAGGTAGGTATCCGTGGCGGTGAACGCCCCGTACTGAAACAGAGAAGCCAGCACCGGCCCGGCAAGCAGGAACAGACCGATGCAGGCGGGGATGGCGATAATCAGCACCAGCCGGGTGGCCCAGTTCAGTGTCTGGTTAAATTCATCGGTCGAGTCGCGGGCGTGCTGTTTGGACAGAGCGGGCAGGATCACCGTGGCAATGGCAATGCCGAAGATGCCCAGAGGGAACTCCAGCAGACGGTCCGAGTAATAATGACAGCTGACGCTGCCCGCCATCAGAAATGAGGCGATGACAGTGTCGAGCAGCAGATTAATCTGCGCCACCGAGGAGCCGATGATCGCGGGGATCATGAGCTTGATGATCTTGCTGACACCGGCGTGGCGGCGCTTGAACCGGGGCCGGGGACTGAGCCCCAGCTTTTTCAGAAAGGGCAGCTGAAACAGCAGCTGTAGCAGCCCGGCCAGCGCCACGCCCCAGGCCAGCGCCATCAGCGGTTCGTCGAGCCGGGGTGACAGCCAGATTGCCGCGGCAATCATGCACAGATTGAGGATGACCGGGGTAAACGCCGGCACCGAGAACTGGCTGAAGCTGTTGAGAATGCCCCCGGCAAAGGCGGTGAGGGCGATAAAAAACAGATAGGAGAAGGTGATGCTCAGCATCTCGGCGGTGAGCTGGAAGCGTTCCGGGTCGTCGTGGAAGCCGGGGGCGAACAGCCAGACCAGCGCCGGTGCGGCCAGCGAACCGATGATGGTGATCAGCAGCAGAATGCCGCCCAGTTTACCGGCGACATGGTTGATCAGGTCCTGAAGCTCTTCGCGGCTGCGTTTTTCCTTGTATTCGGAAAATACCGGAACGAAGGCCTGCGAGAAAGCACCTTCGCCGAACAGGCGGCGCATGAAGTTGGGGATTTTGAAGGCGACCAGAAAAGCATCGGTGCCGCCGCTGGCACCAAAAAGCGTTGCCAGCGTGATATCGCGCAGCAAACCGAAGACTCGGGAAAGTAGTGTCATGCTGCCCACAACGAGGGTGGATTGCAGTAATCTGGCGCTCAGCTTCGGGCTCCTGTCTGGGTGTAATGCGGGTTATTTAGTGAAAATTATTCGCTGAACGCGCATTCTATCGAATTTTGGTTGACAAAACTGGTTAAAACTGGCATTTTACGCGCTCTTTTTTAGATAGACAGGTCTTTATTCGTGGCAAATACATCATCAGCAAAAAAGCGCGCCCGTCAGGCAGTAATGCGTCGTACTCGTAATGTAGGCGACCGTTCAATGATGCGCACTTGTATCAAGAAAGTTTATTACGCGATTGCAGCTGGCGATAAGGCAGCGGCGGAATCAGCTTATAAAGAGGCTTGTCCCGTTATCGACCATATGGCCGGTAAAGGACTGATTCACCTCAATAAGGCATCACGCCATAAGAGCAGATTGAACAGCAATATTCGTGCAATGTAAGCTTTGTTTGCATCAGCAGAAAAAAGCCGGTTAATACCGGCTTTTTTTCGGCCATGGTAAAAAGGTTTTACAGCAGCACCAGATTATCGCGGTGAATCAGCTCGGGTTCATCGATGTAGCCCAGCAGGTTTTCAATCTCACTGCTGGCGTGCCCCATGATACGTTCAACTTCGTCTGAGTCGTAATTGATCAGTCCACGGGCAATTTCATTGCCTTCGGTGTCCATGCAGGTGACCACGTCGCCGCGCTGAAACTCACCGGTGACAGCGGTCACGCCCACTGCCAGCAGGCTGCTTCGGCTGAGGGCGCGGCAGGCGCCGTCGTCAAGCTCCAGAGTGCCCCGTGCGGACAGCTGGTTAGCCAGCCACTGTTTGCGGGCAACGACGGGACTTTTATCGGGGGTAAGCAGGGTGCCGATGTTTTCACTGCGCGCTACTCTGAGCAGAGCATCCTCGGCCGTACCGGAAGCGATGAGGGTGGCGGCGCCCGATCGTGCGGCACGCCGGGCAGCGGTGATCTTGGTGCGCATGCCGCCGCAACCCAGAATGCCGCCTGCACCCGCCATCTCTAACAGTGCCGGATCGGAGGCGTGGGCGTTGCTGATCAGCTCGGCATCCTGATGACTGCGAGGATCCTTGTCATAAACACCCTGCTGGTCGGTGAGGATGATCACGGCATCGGCTTCAACCAGATTGGCCACCAGCGCCGCCAGCGTGTCATTATCACCAAAACGAATCTCATCGGTGGCGACGGTATCGTTTTCATTGATGATGGGAATCGCGCCGAGCGAAAGCAGGGTGCGGAGCGTGCTGCGCGCGTTGAGGTAGCGCTGGCGGTTCGACAGATCGTCGTGGGTCAGCAGCACTTGGGCGGTATGAATTTTGTGTAACTGGAAGCAGGACTCAAATTGCTGGATCAGCCCCATCTGGCCGAGAGCCGCGGCCGCCTGCAGTTTATGCAGCGCACGCGGACGTTTGCTCCAGCCCATGCGTGCCATGCCTTCGGCCACCGCGCCGGAAGAGACCAGTACGATCTCCTTTCCCTGACGACGCAGCTCGGCAATCTGTCTGGCCCAGTCCTGCATGGCATTGAGATCCAGTCCCTGACCTTCATTGGTGATCAACGAACTACCGATTTTAATCACCCAGCGTTTCGATTCGCCCAGCTTTTTTCGGTCAGTCATCACTGCGTTCCAGATGTTTCATGATGTCGTAGACAATCTCCTGAGTGCCGCTTTTGCTCAATGCCGAAATGGTATAAACCGGTCCGGTCCAGTTAAGCGCCTGGGTGACACTCTTCAGTGTGTCGGCCAGTTCATTTTCGGACAGCAGGTCGGTTTTGTTCAGCACCAGCCAGCGCTCCTTGTCGATGAGCCCCTGGCTGTATTTTTCAAGTTCGCTCAGGATTTTTTTCGCATCATCAACCGGGTCGCTGCCATCAGGCGGGGAAACGTCGACAATGTGCAGCAACAGCTGAGTACGGGAGAGATGCTTGAGAAACTGAATGCCCAGCCCTGCGCCATCAGAAGCGCCTTCAATAAGCCCCGGGATATCCGCTATCACAAAACTCTGATGAACGCCGACGCGCACGACGCCAAGATTGGGCGCCAGTGTAGTGAAGGGATAGTCGGCGACCTTGGGGCGCGCCGCCGAGACTGCGCGAATAAAGGTGGATTTGCCGGCGTTGGGCATGCCCAGTAGGCCGACATCGGCAAGTACCTTGAGTTCCAGACGCAATTGTCGGCGCTCGCCCGGGGAGCCGGGGGTGCATTTCCGGGGTGCCTGATTAATGGAGCTTTTAAATCGCAGATTGCCCAGCCCGTGCCAGCCGCCATGAGCGACCATGATCTTCTGCCCCGCCTCGGTAATATCGCCCAGTTGCTCATCCGTGTCTTCATCAAAAATAAGCGTGCCCACTGGCACCGGAATAAACAGGTCCTCACCGCCGCGCCCGGTCATGCCCCGGCCTGCGCCACGTTTACCGGCTTCAGCGGTATAGGTGCGAATATGTCGAAAATCGACCAGGGTGTTCAGGTTGTCATCGCCCACCAGATAAACGCTGCCGCCGTCACCGCCGTCGCCGCCATCGGGGCCGCCGAAAGGAATGAATTTTTCACGACGAAAACTGACGGCACCGGTGCCGCCATCTCCAGCGTTAACCTTGATTGTAACTTCGTCGATGAAACGCATGATGTTAACCGTTCAGTATTGATCTGATGTGAGTATAGGGCATCTCTATTAATTGCTTGTGCCCTCTGGCTTTACGACCAGTTCAGAGTCAAGACGTGCTTTTGAAGCCATGCCCGCAGTTAATACAGATGGGCCTGTCGAAAAAGCGCAGCGCAGAGTCTGGGCTGGTCGTAAAGCCCCGTAGGGCGCGGTCTGAAGCATGCATCTGCTGCGTTGTGTGCCTTGAGAATGGAGTAACCACTCTGCTGCGGCTCACGCCTTGCAGCTACACGCTTCAGGTCACGCAGAGGACATAAGCAATTAATAGAGGTGCCCTATAGTTAGTTGTTGAAATCCAAGTACAAAAAAGCCCCTGAGTGGGGCTTTTTTCTTCACAAAGCTGTGAGGTATCGCCTTAAGCAGGGATGATATTAACAGTTCTGCGTTTTCTGAGGCCGTTAATGGAAAAATTAACATGGCCGTCTTCCTTGGCAAACAGAGTGTGGTCGCGACCCATGCCCATATTGTTGCCGGCATGAAATTTGGTGCCGCGTTGACGAACAATAATATTACCGGCTTTAACTAATTCGCCACCATACTTCTTGACGCCCAGTCGTTTGGATTCCGACTCGCGACCATTTCTGGTACTACCGGCTGCTTTCTTATGTGCCATGGCTAATGACTCCTATAAATTTATTAGAACTAAGCAGAAATGCCAGTCACTTCAATTTCAGTATAAGACTGACGGTGACCGGTTCGTTTCTGGTGGTGTTTGCGACGCCTGAATTTCATGATCTCGACTTTTTTGCCGCGACCATGTGACTTGACAACAGCGGATACCTTGCCGCCGTCAATCAGCGGAGCACCAATATTTAATTTGTCGCCATCGGCGATCATCAGTACTTTGTCCAGTTCGACAGTTGCACCTTCTTCAGCATCCAGTTTCTCAACGCGAAGCACTTCGCCTTGAGTAAGTCGGTACTGTTTTCCACCCGTGCTGACTACAGCGTACATGGGTTTTCTCCAAAATCGTTAACAGAAAGGGCGCAGATTGTACCGGCATTGCCGCCGTGTGGCAAGTGCCTGTGCGTCATTACCCGACTTTTA
>JAQICG010000026.1 GCA_027858635.1 Gammaproteobacteria bacterium
TAATGGACAGTTTTCTGGAGCAGGGCATTAAGCACTATGACAACAATCGCGACATTCCCACCTGTGAAGGCACTTCCCGTTTATCGCCTTATCTACATTTCGGCGAGATAACACCGCAACAGATTTACATCGCCCTGTGGCCACTGCTTGAAGGTGTCGAAGGGGCACAGACGACGCTATCCGCTGAGGTGTTTTTAAAACAGTTATTCTGGCGTGAATTTGCGCAGCATGTTTTATGGCATTTTCCACACACCGCCATCGAGCCGATGGACAAGCGTTATAAAAAATCCTTCTGGTGCAGCGATAAAAAAGCCTTCGAAGCGTGGACTCAGGGGCGAACCGGCATTGCTATGGTCGACGCCGGCATGCAACAGCTGTGGCAGACCGGCTGGATGCATAATCGTGTACGCATGATCACCGGTTCATTTTTGACTAAAAACCTGGGCATAAACTGGAAGCAGGGCGCTGACTGGTTCTGGGATACGCTGGTCGATGCCGATCTCGCCAATAACAGCATGGGCTGGCAGTGGGTGGCCGGTTGCGGTGTCGATGCCGCGCCCTATTATCGGGTCTTTAATCCGGAAAGGCAGGCGCAACGTTTTGATCCGAAACTGCAATATATAAACAGATGGCGACCCGAACATGTCGCGCCTGATTATCCAGCGCCGATTGTTGATCTGGCTGCCAGCCGTGAGCAGGCCTTACAGCGTTACAAGCGAACGATTTCTTAGCGCAGCTTGTTACGAAACATGCGATAGATCGCTATTCTTCGAGAACGCCAATGTGACGGATCTAATCTGATACCAGGCCATTTTTTATCGCATAACTGGTAACGCTGCTGGCAAAAAAAGACCAACCGGAAAATCCCCTCTCCCAAAAGGAGAGGGGGCAAAGCTGCAAGGCTGTGAATTGTGGTGAGATATTGCCTTGATTTACCAGCTGTTCATGGAGTGAAATGCTGAATCACAAGATAGTGCAATCAATGATTAAGCTAGAGCGTGCACAATATATAAAACATTCAGGTTAGAATCAGCCCTCAAAAATCCTCAACGAACAGGTCAGTATTTATGGTGCAAATAGCAACACCCTTATCGGCGACGGCCACGCGAATACTCTTCTGCGGTGGTGGCGAGCTGGGCAAAGAGGTCGTCATTGAACTGCAACGTCTGGGCGTTGAAGTCATCGTGGTCGATCGCTACAAAAAAAGCCCGGCCATGCAGCTGGCGCATCGCAGCCATGTCATCAACATGCTCGATGGCGAAGCCTTACGCGCGGTAATTGAAGCCGAAAACCCGGATTACATCGTGCCGGAAATTGAAGCCATCGCCACCGATACACTGCTGGCGCTGGAAGCGGAAGGTTTCAGCGTCATCCCCGGCGCACGCGCCGCGCATCTCACCATGAACCGCGAAGGCATCCGGCGACTGGTGGCCGAAGAGCTGGGCATCAAAACCTCGCCTTATCGCTTTGCCGCCTCCCGTGCCGAGTTCGATCAGGCCATTGGCGAAATAGGCTTGCCCTGTGTGGTGAAGCCGATTATGAGCTCCTCCGGCAAAGGCCAGAGTACTATCAGGCAGTCGTCAGACATCGACACCGCCTGGGATTATGCCCAGGCGGGCGGGCGTAGCGGGGCAGGCAAGGTCATCATCGAAGGTTTTGTTGAGTTTGATTATGAAATCACCCAGCTTACCGTCAGGCACGCAGGCGGCACCGGTTTTTGCGAGCCCATCGGGCAAGTGCAGATAGATGGTGATTACCGCCAGTCGTGGCAGCCGCAGGCGATGAGCCAACAAGCGCTGGAGACGGCGCGTGACATCGCCAAAAAAGTCACCGATGCCCTCGGCGGTCGCGGAATTTTCGGAGTAGAGCTGTTTATTAAAGACGATGAAGTCATATTCAGCGAAGTTTCTCCCCGGCCGCACGACACCGGCATGGTCACCATGATCTCGCAGGACCTGTCCCAGTTTGCCCTGCATGCCCGCGCGATTCTCGGCCTGCCCATTCCCAACATTCATTTTCACGGCCCATCCGCGTCCAGCGTCATTCTGGCGGAAGGCGAATCCACCGAGCCGGTCTTCGGCAACCTGCAAGCGGTATTGGCACAGCCCGATACCCAGTTGCGCCTGTTCGGCAAACCCGAAGTCACCGGCCGCCGGCGTATGGGGGTAGTGCTGGCCAGAGCGGAAAGCGTGGAACAGGCGCTGGCAAGAGCGAAAACCGCCTCCGAGCAGGTGAAGTGCAGCGTAGGTCCGATTAGCACAGCGTCATCGGACGCATGGCTGTTCAATAAAAAGCCCTCACCCCGGCCTTCTCC
>JAQICG010000014.1 GCA_027858635.1 Gammaproteobacteria bacterium
GCGCGTTAAATTAATACGCGCGCTTTTAAAATAAAATTAGATAAGATCTGAAAGTTTTAAAGATAAAGCATTCACCGCAGAGGTCGCAGAGAACGCAGAGGCAAGCCTTGTTTTTATAAAAACATATTCAGTATTTATAGTGTGCAAAAATAAACACTAAAAATAACAATAGAGTCACACATAAACCAATTATTGGTTTCCTCTGCGTTCTCTGCGGTGAAAACGCTTTTGCCCTATAAACAGGTTAGTAACGAATCAGCGCGGAACCCCAGGTAAAACCACCGCCAAAAGCTTCCAGCAGCAAAATCTCGCCGCGTTGTATGCGGCCGTCGCGCACTGCCGTGTCCAGAGCCAGAGGCACTGATGCGGCTGAGGTATTGCCATGTTTGTTCACTGTCATGACCACGCGATCGGTAGACATTTTGAGCTTTCTGGCGGTGGCATTAATGATGCGGGTATTGGCCTGATGCGGTACTAACCAGTCAATGTCTGATTTTTCTATGTTGTTGTGCGCCAGGGTTTCATCGACAATGCGTCCCAGTGTATTGACCGCCATTTTAAACACTTCATTGCCACGCATAGTGATGCCGCCCACGCCGTCCAGCAGTTGCCGTGCGCCGTTGGAAACGCCATAAGGCACGCTTAATCAGCTTTCCTACTGCCCATCGGCGTGCAGATGGGTCGAAATGATGCCCGGCTCTTCACTGGCTTCCAGCACCACCGCACCGGCACCGTCACCAAACAGCACGCAGGTACCGCGGTCGGTCCAGTCGACAATGCGCGAAAGCGTTTCCGCGCCGACGACGAGGGCGCATTTATGGGTGCCGGCCTTGAAGAAGGCATCGGCGATGCCCAGAGCATAAACAAAACCGGTACAGACCGCCTGCACGTCAAAAGCGGCACAGCCGTGAATATCCAGGCGCTGCTGCAACAGGCACGCGGTGCTGGGAAATACCCGGTCCGGCGTGGTAGTGGCGACAATAATCAGATCGATATCATCTTTAGTCTTGCCGGCCGCTTCCATGGCATTGATCGCAGCCTGTTCAGCCAAATCGACGGTAAATTCGTCGTCTGCCGCGATGTGTCGCTCTTCTATGCCGGTACGCTCACGAATCCATTCATCGGTGGTGTCGACGAATTTTTCTATGTCTTTATTGGTTAGAATTTTTTTTGGTAAAAAGCTACCTGTACCTGCAATTCTTGCGTAACTCAAAGTGATTTCTCCAGCAAAGATTCCATTCTCGCGCGTATATGTTGGGGGACTGTTTTTTCTACTTCTAACACGGCAATTTCAATCGCCTTGGCAAAACCAAAGACATCGGCACCGCCGTGGCTCTTGATTACGATGCCGCTCAAACCCAGCATGCTGGCGCCATTGTAGGCGCGCGGATCAATACGGCTGCGAAAAGCTTTGAGTACCGGCATGGCGATCATCGCGGCCAGTTTGCTGTAAATATTGCGGGTAAACTCCTGTTTCATAAAGTGGCTGATCATCTTGGCCACGCCCTCCGAGGTCTTCAGGGAAACATTGCCCACGAAACCGTCACAGAAAACGATATCAAAATTGCCGCTATAGATATCATCGCCTTCGATGAACCCGATGTAGTTAATCGGCGCATCGGCCAGTAGCGCATCGGCCTCTTTCACCAGGGCATTACCCTTCATCGCTTCAGAACCGATATTCAGCAGACCTACGCGTGGCCGGTCGATATTATCGATGGCCTCGGCCAGCACCGAACCCATGATGGCGAACTGATACAGATTTTCACCGCTGCAATCGACATTCGCACCCAGATCGAGCATGTGAGTATGGCCGGTCATTGAGGGGATGGTTGTGCTGATGGCGGGTCGATCGATGCCCGGCAGGGTTTTGAGCACAAACTTGGCGGTGCCCATCAGCGCACCGGTGTTGCCGGCACTAACCACCGCCTGAGCGCGTCCTTCGTGAACCATATTAATGGCCACGCGCATGGAAGAATCTTTTTTCTTGCGAATCGCCAGCGCCGGTTCATCGTCCATCTCGACGATCTGAGAGGCATGCTGAATCTCAATCCGCCCGGCATAAGCACCGGCCAGGTCGATATTGAGCTGACCGGCCATTGCGCTTAAAACCGCCTCATCACCGACCAGAATAATGCCGACATTACCCTGTTTTTCGAGCACGCGAACAGCCGCAGGCAGGATGACTTCGGGACCGAAGTCGCCGCCCATGGCATCAATCGCAATTATTACCGGATCTGGCATCAACGAAAGCTATGTCGCTCAACCGCCGTCAGCGACTGAAAGCGACCAGACTTAATCTAGTCTTCTAAAGTGCTACCCGTATCTACCACTTTACGGCCTTTGTAGAAGCCGTCAGCGGTCACGTGGTGACGCAAATGAGTTTCCCCTGAAGTTGGATCTACAGACAAAGTCTTGCCCTTCAGTGAATCATGTGAACGGCGCATACCGCGTGTTGAACGTGTCTTTCTGCTTTTTTGAACGGCCACGGAATATATCTCCTGTTAAAAACCTGTAAAACTGTTATAAAATTCAATCACAACCGAAAAATTACCATGTAATTCAACGCGTTAGAAAATTGAGCTAATCTCTTTTCAAATCTTTCAATACCGCGAATGGACTCGATTTTTCTTTCTCCACTCGCAGCTCTTCTGCCTGCTGCTGAAGAAACTCGGAACATTCATCCTGATGCGTGGCTGCAATCGGTATCGACAGCAACAGCTCGTCTTCAAGAATCTCAATCACCGACTGCTCGTCGCCTTCCAGCAAATAGGGCTCGGCATCCGGCGGCAGCCTGTCTTCGTACTTTTCACTGGTCAGCAGGCCGAATTTAAATTCGCCGGATAGCGGAAGCTCCATCGGTTGCAGACAACGCTGGCAAATCAAATACAGCGTGGCTTCAGCGCTGCCCTGCAACCTCAGATAGCCGGTATTCGAGCTAAAATTCAATTTGGCGAATAATTCGCCAGAATTGTCATGCAAAAACTCAGACAGGCGCTCCAGCCGATTCAGCGGCAAAGTCCCTTCCAGCGTCACATTCCGCTCGGCTTGCTTTAAAAAATTGGCGGTTTCCGGCAATGGTTTCGACATAAGCGGCGCATTTTAAAGCAAAACCGCATTTCTGTATATATTCTATCTGATTTACGCCGCAGTATTCCAGCCATAATCTTTCCACTTGAGCGCAGCGAATAGATTTGGCTGGAGGTGAAGCGGCGCGGCTCTCTCAGAGCGCCTTAGTGCGATGATTCCTGTTGCTCAATATATTGCTGAATTACCGATAACGGCGCTCCATCACAAGTGATGATGCAATAACTGCGGCTCCAGAATACGGGTTTCTTCCAGTACTCCTTCGCCAGCTCGCTTCCAAAATCCTTGCGGATCAATCGGCTGCTCACCGTCTTCAAATTATTTACAAACACCGAAGGTGCCACTTTGGGATTGTTTGACAACAACAGGTGGACGTGATCAGCTTCACCATTAAATTCCAACAACTCGCAATCCCACTTTTCAGTGAGTTCGGTACAGATCGTTTTCAACCGCTCCAGCATCGGTGCAGTGATACATCTGCGCCGATATTTTGTTACTAGAACTAAATGATAATTTAGGTTGAAAACGCAGTGATATAGCGTTTTTAAAGTTTGTTTTGGCATAACAACTGTATTATAGGTTATCCATGGCGATGCGTAAAATTACATACCGGATGTATCCATCCAATCCTCAGTCCGAACGGCTGACGCAATTGCACGGGTTGCAACAACGCCTGGATAACACCGCTTTGGAAGAGCGTATTCGCGCTTATCAAGATCGAGGCGAGCCCCTGAATTATCATGCCCAGGCCAAGGCATTAACGCACTGGCGTTCGTAATGCCCTGGGTTGGCTGGCGTCAATGCCCAGT
>JAQICG010000372.1 GCA_027858635.1 Gammaproteobacteria bacterium
GGTCTTTATTTCTCATAATCCTTACGTTAACTTACCCACTCGATCAGGGGAAGAGCCATTAAAAGAAATGGTTCCGGGACGCCGGAGCGTCCGGGGCTGCATTCCACGCTGGAGCGTGGGAACGATTAAACTATCTTTTAAGTAGCAACCAGCACCCTCAAAGCATCCAGTCTCAACATCGCTGAATCCAGAACTTTAGTCAACACCGCCAGCTGGGTTTCAAAAAACACAATTTCTGAAGCGCGCACATTCGGGTTAACCTTGCTCAGCGCTTTCAGGCGATTAACTTCCCGCAACAATGTCTCTCTAGATTGCTGGTGCGCTTGCTTAAGCACTGCATCCATCTGTTGCTGGGCGTTTTGCTCGCAGCGATCCAGCATGGTTTTTAGAACCGTCTGCTTGGCGCGGACAATTTTGTTTGCGGTTTCGATGTCCACCTGGGCATGTCTGGCGTTGATGATTTCATGCGCCAGTCGGCTGTGGTGGTCTGCGCCGTTTTCATCGAGCAGTACGCGAATCACGGTCGGTGGCAGGTAACGGCTGGTCTGCAAGCCTTCAACCGGTGCCGCTTCGATGCTGTACAGACACTCCAGCAAAATTGTGCCGCGCGCCACGCCTGCATAATCGGCGGCGGTGACCGAGGTGTTGCCCATCTCCTGCGCGATCACCATGTCCAGTGTGCGCACCGTCATGGGGTGCTCCCAGGTAATGTAATGCGCATCTTCAAAACTCAGCGCGGTTTCACGCGCGTAGGTGATGGTCATGCCTTCGTCAGAGAGCATGGGGAATTTGCTCACCATGTGTTCAGTAGGATGAAGTATCAGGCAATGTTCACTGTGCAGTTCGGTATCGACACCAAAACAGTCGAAGACGTTATCCATGTAATCGGCGAGCAGGCCTTCGTCATCCGAGGCAATGGCTTTCTGTTTTAACGCCTGCGCGATGTGCGTGCGGCAGGAGTTATATTCCAGCAGACGATCACGGCCACGATGCAGAGCTTCGGTCAGAGATTCACGCAACGCCTGCGTCTCCAGAATCAGAAATTCATCATCCGCTTGCGGTAACTGCAACGCGGTTTTCAGATTATTTTCAACGCGCGTATAAACGGTATGGCCAATCGGGCAGGTGTGTTCGAACGCCGCCAGTCCATGGTGGTACCAGTTGAACATCACCGCCTGCGCACTGTTTTCGAGGTAGGGCACATGGATGCGAATGGTCTCGGTCTGGCCGATACGATCAAGACGACCGATACGCTGTTCCAGCAGATCCGGGTTCAGGGGCAGGTCAAACAGCACCATGTGATGCGCGAACTGGAAGTTACGGCCTTCGCTGCCGATTTCCGAACAGATTAAAACCTGCGTGCCGGTTTCCCTGTCGGCGAAATAGGCCGCCGAGCGGTCACGTTCGACAATGCTCAGGCCTTCGTGAAACACCGCCGCATGAATGCCGGTTCTGGTTTTCAGATACTGCGCAATCGCCAGCGCGGTTTTAGCGTGGGCGGCAATCACCAGCACCTTCTCCGTGCTCAGCTCCGCCAGTTTGCCCGCCAGCCATTCGATTCGGGGATCAAACGTGGTCCATGCGGCACTGCTCGCGTCTGCGGGCATCAACATCTCGGGTGTCAGCAGGCTGGCGACTTCATCGGCTTCCAGCCCGGCATAAGCGGCGGGCAGGGGCAGCGGATAATCGAACAACTTGCGCTCGGGAAAACCTTTTACCGCCGCGCGCGTATTTCTGAACAGCACGCGCCCGGTACCATGGCGATCTAACAGGTGCTCGACCAGTTCGAGCCGCGCCTGTTTATTTCTCTGTGACGGAGCCTGTTCGGTGTTCACCATCTGCGTTTTTTTACGTTTTGAAATCGTCAGGGTAGTGCCGGATTTTTTGCTCGCGGCCTTTTTCTTCGCCACCGGCGGTGTTTCCGATTTCAGGGTTTCGGTTGTCTCTTCCACCACATCAACCTGCAAACTCGATTCCAGCGCCTCAAACAGCGCCTGATTATCACCTTCATCAAAAGTCTGCCTGATGGTTTCGATATCCTGCGCGCTCAGCGCCTTGTCGCTGAGCAGATCCTCCACCACCTGCGCGATCGGCTCGTAGGACTCCTCCTCAGCCACAAACTGCTCGAAGCTGTGGAAGCGGTTCGGGTCGAGCAGGCGCAGGCGCGCAAAATGGCTCTCCTTGCCCAGCTGTTCCGGCGTTGCCGTCAGCAGCAGCACGCCCTCGGTCACCGCCGCCAGCTTCTCGATCATCATGTAATCGACACTCGGCGCTTCGGGTGACCACTGTAGATGATGCGCCTCATCCACCACCATCAAATCCCACTCGCCGTCCAGCGCCTGCTCAAAACATGCCATGTTCGAGCGCAAAAAGCCCAGGCTGCACAGCACCAGCTGCTCGGAATGAAACGGGTTAAGACCATCTTCCAGATCTTCCTGCAAAGAATCCCAGCGCTCCTCATCGAAAATCTTGAAATGCAGATTAAAGCGCCGCAGCATCTCCACCAGCCACTGGTGCACCAGCGTTTCCGGCACCACAATCAGCACCCGCTGCGCGCGCTCGGTGAGCAGCTGATGGTGCAGAATCAGGCCCGCCTCGATAGTCTTGCCCAGACCCACCTCATCGGCCAGCAGCACCCGCGGCGCATAGCGGTTGGCCACCTCATGGGCGATATACAGCTGATGCGGAATCAGGCTGGTGCGGCAGCCGGTCAGGCCATACAGCTCGGAATGCGCCAGCCGGTGGCGGTGCTGCAAGGTCTCATAACGCAGCTCAAACCACTTATCGCGATCAATCTGGCCATTGAACAAACGCTCCGAAGGACGATCCAGCTTCAGGAAGTTATCCAGCTGCCCCTCCTCAATTTCAGTCAGCGTACCGTCCTCATCCCGGCCGATGTAGGTGAGCAGGCCATTGACCTCGCAAACCTCGCCCACACGCACCTTCCGGCCATCATGGCTGGTAATGGTATCGCCCACCTCAAACGCCACGCGGGTGAGGGGCGCAGACTGCTTGGCATAAGTACGGGTTTCACCGGTAGCCAGAAACAGCACCGTCAAAGTGCGAAATTCAACCGCCAACACCGTGCCCAGCCCCATCTCAAGCTCAGCATCACTAATACAACGTTGACCCGGTAAAAATTCATGCACCATATTTGACAAACCCCGAAAACAAACTGGAAAAATGCGTATATTAGTTCATTTGAATATAAAGCTGTAGGGGATGGGAAAAGATAGTTGGCAGTAGGCAGTTAAAAGCTCTAATTCACGGCAACACTTGCAGACTTGCACGCATGGCCCCCTCTCACGCTGGGAGAGGGCTGGGGTGAGGGGGCATTTCAGTAAAAGCTTAAAAAATCAGTCCACGAAAAAACCTTTTTTAGTCCACAGATAAACGCAGATGAACACGGATAAAATCGAAAGCTTTGCTTATGCGCCTGCGGCGCGGATTACTTAAGCTAAAGCCGTTTGGATTATTGTTTTGCCCTTTTACTACGCGCAATCCTCGGTTACGAATTACTTCCTGTAATTCGCCCTGCGGGCCAGCCATAGAGCGGCTGTTCAATTTTGCTCCCACCAAAATTTGTCACCCTACGGGCCGCACTGTGTGCGTTCAAAATGCTCACGGCATTTTTGTCGCGTTTTTTGCGTTCTTCGCGGAC
>JAQICG010000254.1 GCA_027858635.1 Gammaproteobacteria bacterium
AGATTGAAGACGCAGAATGCACGCCCTCACTCTGAACCGGTTTTTTAAGCCCTATTTCATGCCGAAAGTAGGCGTTGATTAAGATACGGTTTGGAGTAGAATAGAGCTGAATAACAATAAAAATCATTCACAAGAGGATTACTATATGTACAAAAGCATAAATTCCATTAGTAAGTTGCTGATGCTGCTCGCGCTACTCGGTACTGGTTCGACGGTTCTTGCGGAGAATTCCGTAGAATTCAATGATTATGTTGTTCACTACAATGCCTTCCGCAGCGATACGTTGTCACCGGAAATAGCTAAAACTTATAATATAACTCGCCGTAATAACCGTGCGATTGTCAATATTGCCGTACTTAAAAAGCAGGAAGGCACCACCGGCACAGCCATCCCCGCCGATGTGAACGGAAAGCTCAGCAATCTCACCGGTCAGCTGAAAGACGTTGAGTTTCGCCAGATCAAGGAAGGCGACGCTATTTACTATCTGGCTGAGGTGCAATTCACCGAAGGCGAATATTTAAAGTTTGATATTGACGTGACGCCCGAAGGTGCAACCCGCTCGACAAAATTGAAATTCGACAAACGTTTCTCAACGCAATAAGCCTGTTCCTTTGCAGATGGCACTCCGGATTCAGAGTGCCATGAATAGCGCAGAAATTATTTCAACACCCCTTCAGCATTTAGCCGGCCACATGTCGCGGATCCATACTGGTTTCCGCGACATGCTGCCCCAGCATAATGATGTATCCCTGGCGCCGGGTGTCCTGATCATCGCTATAATCAAAACTGTATATTCGACACAGCCGGATACTCCCCGTAGGACCGCGCCCCAGCCAGATACGCTGGCGCACGACGGTGTCATCCAACAACTGTAACTGCGCGTTGCGACACAATCGACGACAACTAATCAGCGCCCGTTCATAACTGTGCGTGGCATCCCACCAGTAAAAAGCAATCAGCGTTAACGCTGAGATTAATAATATTTCCTGCATGACTTTAAAAAAATTCCAGCAAAATTCCTGTGTAATACCATCATGCCCACTTTTCCTATAAAATGCCCGTTTATTTATAATTAGACGACCCATTGGCGGATTAACTATGCTCGCAAACCCGAAAACCTCTACTCAACAAAATTCATACACTTACGAAGAGTTGCTGAAATGCAGCGAAGGCGAGCTTTTTGGACCGGGTAATGCGCAACTGCCGGCACCGAATATGCTGATGTTCAACCGCATCACCAATGTTACTGCTGACGGCGGTGACAGCAACAAAGGTGAAATTCAGGCCGAGCTGGACATCACCCCCGACCTCTGGTTTTTCGATTGCCATTTCAACGGTTTTCCGGTCATGCCCGGCTGTCTGGGTCTGGATGCGATGTGGCAGTTGGTGGGCTTCTATCTGGGCTGGAGCGGTCACCCCGGTCGCGGGCGCGCACTGGGTGTCGGTGAGGTGAAATTTACCGGCCAGGTTTTACCCACTGCAAAAGAGGTCGTTTATCAAATTGATATCAAACGCATTATTGCACGCGGCCTGACACTGGGCATCGCTGATGGCACTATGGCCGTCGACGGCCGTATTATCTATACTGCAAAAAATTTACGTGTGGGCCTATTCACGTCAACCGAAGACTTTTAGGAGTTAATCATGAAACGAGTTGTTATTACCGGTTACGGTATCGTTTCCTGCCTGGGAAATGATAGACAAACTGTTCTCGAATCACTGCAGCAGGGTCGCTCCGGTATTAAATTTCAGGAAGCTTATAAAGAAATGGGCATGCGCAGCCACGTTGCAGGCAGCGTTGACATCCACGCCGATGATTTTATCGACAGAAAGGTCAAACGCTTTATGGGTGATGCCGCTGCCTTCGCCTACATCTCCATGCAACAGGCCATTGATCATGCCGGTCTAGATGAGGCTCAGGTCTCCAATATTCGCACCGGCATTATCATGGGTTCCGGTGGCGCCTCCTCGGCGAATCAGGTTGAAGCGGCGGATATTCTGCGCAACAAGGGCATCCGGCGCGTGGGTCCGTATATGGTGCCGCGCACCATGTCGAGTACGGTTTCAGCCTGTCTGGCCACGCCCTTCCACATCAAGGGCGTGAACTATTCGATCAGCTCGGCCTGCGCCACCAGCACCCACTGCATCGGCAACGCTTACGAACTGATTCAGATGGGCAAGCAGGATATTGTTTTTGCCGGTGGCGGCGAAGAAGA
>JAQICG010000154.1 GCA_027858635.1 Gammaproteobacteria bacterium
GCATCAGATATAAAAAAGCTCATTGGTATCCCCAGTGTCAGTTTCTTAAAGCGCAACATTATGCCACAGATGCCCCGCGGCATAAGGGCTAATCTTGTTTTTTTGCGTAGAATTCTTCGGCAAACTGCTCGAAGCGGTCACTTTCAATGGCTGCGCGGATGTCACGCATTAAATCCTGATAGTAATGCAGGTTATGAATAGTGTTCAGGCGGATGCCCAGGATTTCCCCGCATTTATCCAGATGCCGAAGATAGGAGCGGCTGTAATTTTTGCAGGTGTAGCAGTTGCAGTGTTCGTCCAGGGGGCGGATGTCGTCAGTGTATTTACTGTTCCGGATTTTGACGATGCCGGCATGGGTGTAGAGAAAACCGGTGCGGGCGTGACGCGTAGGAATAACGCAGTCGAACATATCAACGCCGCGGCGCACCGCTTCGATAATGTCGCCCGGCGTCCCCACGCCCATCAGGTAACGGGGCTTGTCTTCAGGCAGCACCGGCAGGGTATCATCCAGAATACGGTTGCGGTCTTCCTCGGGTTCGCCGACCGACAGCCCGCCGATGGCATAACCGTCGAATCCAATTCGGGTGAGTTCCGCGGCGGAGCGGTGGCGCAATGACGAATACATACCGCCCTGCACGATGCCGAATAGCGCGTTGGGGTTGCCCTGATGTGCGGTTTTGCAGCGCTCGGCCCAGCGTAGCGACAGCTCCATGGAGTCACTGGCTTCGGTTTCGGTGGCGGGATACGGCGTGCACTCGTCAAAGATCATGACAATGTCCGAGCCCAGATCCTTCTGCACCTGCATCGAGCTTTCCGGGGTGAGCTCCACTTTAGCGCCGTCGATGGGTGACTGAAACACCACGCCCTTCTCGGAAATCTTGCGCATTTTCGCCAGGCTGAAAACCTGGAAGCCGCCGGAGTCGGTTAGTATCGGCCCCTGCCAGTGAGTGAAATTATGCAGATCGCCATGCTTCTTGATGATCTCGGTGCCGGGGCGGAGCATAAGATGAAAGGTGTTGCCTAGAATGATCTGTGCGCCCATGCCCTCCAGCTCTTCGGGGGTCATGGCCTTGACGGTGCCGTAGGTACCCACGGGCATAAATGCCGGGGTTTCGACGTTGCCGCGATCAAATTCCAGACGGCCCCGGCGGGCGGATTGGTTTTTATTGATTAAGGTGAATTTCATATTAAAACAGTGTGTTATAGATTATTATTAAAGTTGTTTGTATTTATTAATCCGGCTCATGAAATGAACATGGCATCGCCATAACTGAAAAACCGATAGCGTTTTTCAATAGCCTGCCGGTAGGCCTCGAACACCGCGTCCCTGCCCGCGAAAGCGCTGACCAGCATCAGCAGGGTTGATTCAGAGAGGTGAAAATTGGTGATCATGGCATCGACACTGCGGAAGCTGTAACCGGGATAGATAAAGATATCGGTCTCGCCTGAAAACGCCTGCAAGCTGCCACTGGCCGAGGCTGTCTCCAGCGAACGCACAGCGGTGGTGCCCACGGCAATGATGCGCCCGCCTCGGCTTCTGGCCAGTTCGCAGGCATCCACCGTGGCCTGGCTGACCTCAAGGTATTCGCAATGCATCAGGTGATCTTCAAGGTTTTCCACGCGCACCGGCTGGAAAGTACCGGCGCCCACATGCAGGGTGACAAAAGTCGACTGCACGCCCTGCTCTTGCAGCTGCTGGATGATGGCTTCATCAAAATGCAGGCCGGCTGTGGGCGCTGCGACCGCGCCGGGATTTTTGCTGTATACCGTCTGATAGCGTTCAAAATCCACCGCTTCATCGGCACGGGTAATATAAGGTGGCAGGGGTATATGGCCGACCTGCTGCATGATCTCGGTCAGTTTGCTGTCGTTATTCGAGCTCAGCACGAACAGATCATCCTGACGGGCCTCAACTTTCAGCGTGTACGCGCCCGCTTCGCCGATATGAAGCAGACTCCCGATTCCAGGCGTCTTGCCGGCGCGAACATGCGCCAGGCAATGATGTTCATCGACCAGACGTTCGAGCAGAACCTCGACTTTCCCGCCCGTGGCTTTATGCCCGTACAGGCGCGCCGGAATCACACGGGTGTCATTGAACACCAGTAAATCTTCGGGTTGCAGAAGCTCGGGTAAGTCTTTGAACTGGCGATGCTGTACTGAAGTTATACCCGCTGCCGGGCTGCGGCAGAGGTGAAGCAGGCGGCTGGCAGAGCGTTGTTCGCAGGGTTGTTGAGCGATCAGCTCATCAGGGAGGTCAAAGTAAAAATCGTCGGTTCGCATGGCGCGCGTAGAATATCACGAAATCAGGAGGCTGTCGGATTCAGGATGAATTGGCTGCGGAAGCGGGAGAGCGGCCCAAATATCCCCGATTTTTCGTTGCGTAGAATAACTATGCGCCTCAAAATCGGGAAAATCTGTGCTCACTCTCCCACTCCCTCGCTTCAATCCCCCTAAACCCGACAGCCTTCTGGCCCGTAAATAGCACCTCGACTCAGGATTATGTTGAATGCCGGGCGCTATTTTCGGGCTGAAAATTTCCAGTTATTTGTCAGTGTTAAATTTCCCTACCGCGCAACTGACAAAAGATTTGGCTCTGGCTTTGGTGGCGGCCATGCCTTCGGTGCTGCCGGTTTCCGGATAGCCCATTTTTAACAGGCTGGCTAACAGGGCTTCATGCAGCCCGTCTGCGCCGTCGACCTTAACCACACCGGCCTCAACATCAACATCAGTGCTCTCAACCTCGTCGAGCGCATTGATTTTCTTCATGATGGTGCCGGCACAGCCACCGCATTTGATATTTTCAACACTGAATTCGTAATTCATTAGGTCAGATCCGGTCATTATTTAGCAAAAAACGTATTTGTTATAACACCCAATGTTATAGACATCCTGAAAACCCAGTGAAATAAGAAATTGCTGCACCATACCCGAACGCGCACCGGAGCGGCAATACAGTAAAACGGGCTTTGATTTGTCGATGGATTCTATGCTGGATTGTATCGTATTTACGGGTAAATTAATGGCACCATTCAGCGCTCCCGTACTAAATTCCATGGTGGAACGCACATCAATGAGCTGGGCACCTTTTTTCAAAAGCAGGTGTAACTGTTCACATGAAATTTCGCTGTTCATAAAGGGGCTCAAAATTATCGGAATATTAGAATTCTATTATATGTCGCCGAAAAGATCAATTTATCGCTTCAATATGATATAAATCTACTAATAATCAGGTTAATAATTTAACTGACAGGTTCAGCAATATCATTATGACTCCCTACCATGACACACTCGAAAATCTAAACAGACATATGCCGCTCAAGGAAAAACTAGTGGCCGCGCACGAGTCGATGCGCCAGCAGTTCCCTTTCATTGCCCGCGTTGCCGTCACCCTTTACGATCCTCAGAGCAAAATCCTCAAAACCTATCTGCACAGCGATGAAAATCAGGAGCAGCTGGAAAATTATCAGGAGCTTATTGAGAATTCGCCTTCACTCAAGGCGCTGCTGGACAAGGGCATCCCGCGCGTAATTAATAACCTCCTCACCTTCAGTAAAGGTGAGGATGATCAGACCAGAAGAATCGCCCGGCAGGGTTATAAAGCCAGCTACACCCTGCCCATGTTTAATGAGGGTGATTTTTTCGGCTTTCTTTTTTTCAATTCGACAGAAAAGGATGTCTTTACGGAAGCGACTTTACGGCAGATGGATATCTACGGGCACATGATCGCGCTTATGGTGATCAATGAACTCAGCACCATTAAAGCTTTATCTGCCGCCATTAAAACCACCAACCAGATTACCCACTGCCGTGATCCTGAAACCGGCAGCCATCTCGATAGAATGTCGCGTTACAGTCGGCTTATCGCCAGTAGCATTGCTAAAAAATACCGGCTTGATGATGAATATATTGAACATGTTTTTATGTTTTCATCGCTGCACGACATCGGCAAGATCGCCATACCCGATGAAGTGCTGCTGAAGCCGGGGGGATTGAGTGATGAGGAAATAATCATCATGAGAACCCACGCGCGCAGAGGCCGGGAGATGATCGACGACCTGGTCAATAATTTCGGGCTGCACAATATCAAGCACATTGATGTTCTTCGCAACATTGCTGAATATCATCATGAAGCAGTCAACGGCAGCGGTTACCCTGATGGCAGGGTTCAGAATGACATCCCCCTGGAGGCACGCATTGTTGCGGTGGCGGATGTTTTTGATGCCTTAACCAGTCGCCGCCCCTACAAGCAGGCCTGGGACAATCAAAAAGCCATTGATGCTCTGAAAGAACTTACCGGCGAAAAACTGGATGCGGATTGCGTCAACGCACTGATTAACAATCTTGATGAGATAGAAAAAATACAGCAGTTGTTTATCGAAAACAGCTACGGTTGATTTACTAACAAGGCGCATGGAAAGGATACCCTTCAATCAAGACCGTCAGCAGCAGGGATGCTGCTGCCGAGCGTACACGGATGTATTCTCAGCGCGCCTTGATTGAAGGGTATCCTTTCCATGTGACTCAATAGTATGTTCGCCTATTGATAGCGCAAAAAATGCCGTTTGCGAAAAAAACAGCAGGCAGCTTAACCGCCGTGTTGTTTTTGCCAGTGCAGGATACGGTT
>JAQICG010000193.1 GCA_027858635.1 Gammaproteobacteria bacterium
CAGGTGTATCTGTCACGGTGTCTGCCACAGTATCAGGCTCGATAGCCTCAGGCGCTGATATTTCAGTGCTGAAGGAGGGGGACTCCGTTTCCGTCTCTGGCGATGCTTCAGAAAACAGGTCGGCCTGAGCGTTATCGACCACAACATCGAATTCCTTTGCCTGTTCTGCTGCTGTCGTGCTGGTCGCCGCTGAGTCGCCGGGCGGCTCAGGATTCTTTTCGGAATCCGGAAGGGTGGTGGTTGGGTGCGCCGCCGGTTCAGGCGTGTTGCTGTCACCGGCGGCGACAGTTTTTGTGGTATCGGTCTTGTCCGCTATTGCGCTGTCGGCAGAGGGATCTTTCTCAGCCTCTGCCGTAGGCTTTTCCAGGGCGTTAAAAACTTCCTTGCAAATACCACAGCGCACATAACCGTCGGCAAGGCTCAGCTGTTCATCTGAAACTTTGAAAACGGTCTGGCAATGTGGGCATATGGTTTGCATGGTGATATATGATGCAGGGAATTAACCCGGTCTGCAACCGTGTAATAGCACCCAGTCTTCCATGAAAGTGGGCGCATCCATCTTGAAGAAGGGCGCATAGGCATTAATCACACTGTCGGCCTGTTCCGCCAGTATCCCGGAAAGCACTATATCGCCGCCAGCGCGGGTATGGCGGGCCAGCATGGGCGCAAGCTCAACCAGTGGCCCGCTTAAAATGTTGGCAACAACGATGTCATATTGCTGCTGTGAACGCTCGGCGGAAAATTGCTCGGTGCTGAACAAATCCAGGCGTTCTTCCACCTGATTGGCTTTGGCATTGGCCAGGCTGGCTTCCAGCGCCTGCGAATCGATATCCACGCCATCGGCGTGTTCCAGTCCCAGTAATAACGTCGCGATGGCCAGAATGCCGGAACCGCAGCCGAAATCGAGCAGACTTTTTTGGTCCTGGATATGCTGGTCGAGCCAGCTCAGGCATAGCGAGGTGGTGGGATGGGTGCCGGTGCCAAAAGCCAGGCCCGGATCGAGCCGGAGATTGGTGGCGTCGGGCTCGGGTGGGTCGATATGCCAGGGACATATCCATAAACGTTCGCCGAACTGCATGGCGTGGTAGTCGTCCATCCAGCTGCGGGTCCAGTTCTGGTCTTCCAGTATTTCACTGGTAATGCGGTAGTCACTGTGCTGAAGTGCGGTTTCGATATTCGCAAGAAGTCGTGGTTGATCTTCTGTATTATCGAACATGCCGGTGACGATAATATTTTGCCAGATAGGCGTTTCCCCGGGCGCAGGTTCGAGAATGGGCTCATCTGCTGCATCGTTTAGCATTATCGAGCAGGCGCCATTCTGTAGCAGCACAGCTTCCACCTGCTCGGCATGATTTTGGGTGGTGTGGACGGAAATTTGCAGCCAGGGCATGAAGGTGTATCTCAGAAAATAAGGTGGGTGCTAGCTTATGTCAGTTGTGGGTTTATTGCTAATTTAAGCAGTCTTTTCCAGCTATAAACCTATATTTATTATGGTATGTTCTTAAGCATATGAATTGGAGATGAAGTCGATTCAGGGTGATGATATGAATAGCGAAATGTTTGAAAAAGGCTTGAAAGCATTGGAAGATGGGGATTATAAGGCAGCCGCGCGTGATTTTGAAACGGTACTGAAGGATCTGGATGAACACGATGCGCATTACAATAGGGTGGCTTCCTATGTGGGTTTGGCGCAGGTGTTGATTTCGAACCGCAATGGCCTGCTGATCTGTCGGGATGCGGCGGGCAGTGAAGTGCTGGATGGTATCGTGTTCCTGAATCTGGCCTGCGCCGAATGGCATTGCAATAATCGTAAGCGTGCCATTGATGCTATATACCGTGGTTGTAAAATTGAACCTGATAATGAGCGCCTGCAACGGGCAGCGGCTTTGCTGGATAGTCGAAGACGAAGTATTTTTCAGTTTTTGCCACGACAACATTCATTAAATAAGGCGTTTGGTCGCTTATTTAGGCGTTCCGATGGTTACGTTGATGTGCATAGCCTGTTATATTAGCGCCGGGAGTTGGCCAAGGCAGTCGCGCTGTGCATATCATTGATATGCGCATCGAGGAAAGTCCGGGCTCCATAGGACAGAGTGCCAGGTAACGCCTGGGAGGCGCAAGCCTACGGAAAGTGCCACAGAAAATATACCGCCGGTTGAGCTT
>JAQICG010000008.1 GCA_027858635.1 Gammaproteobacteria bacterium
ATGCCTTTGTTGGTGTCATCTCACTGCTGGTAATCGTTTTCTTTACTGATTATTTCGGCGTTAGCGCTGCTGGCTATCGAAAATGCTAACACTATAAGAAAATTTTTTATTTTCATAGGGATGCTCCGGATCGGCTGCAAATAAAGAGGCAGTTATTACTCTGAACTTTTGTGAACTTAAATATGAATCACTGTGAGCATTACACCGCCACACCGCTCGCAGATCCGATTAACTTTCATCCATCGGATATACAAGCGGAAGTTATTCCCCAGGAGCCTGTCTAACTTGAAGGAAATCAGGCTGCAAATCCGCCTGGCCGGTCCATATTTCACCGCTTTCTTGGGCAATAGAATAACTATTACCCTGCAAAACCGGCAAAATCTGTCCTCGCCCAGCCAAATTTTCGCTTCAATTCTTCAAGTCAGACAGGCTCCTATCAGCGAATTACTCTGCGCTGGAGACCATATAGTCGACTGCCGCATGCAGCTCTTCATCGCTGCATGTGCCACAGCCCCCCTTGGCGACCATGGCCGTGCCGGAAACCCCGTTTAGTGACGAGCTGTACAACGCCTCTTTACCTTTGGCAATGCGGGGAGCCCAGGCAGCAGCGTCACCGAGTTTAGGCGCATTTGCGACACCTGTTTTATGACAGGTAACACAGGCTTTTTGATAAACCTGTTTACCGCTTATCGCTGCCTGCTGAACGGGTTCCGATTCACCTTTGGCTATAGTCTCATCGTTTTCGGTACTTTCTGCAATCGGTGCCGTGGCTTCTTCGGTTGCCACCGGTGGGGCTTGTGTCGTTTCAGCCTTTTCACTGACAGGGGAATCTTGACCCGAGTCACAGCCTAAAACAAAGAATACCGGTAAAAATAATATGATAGAACTTATTTTAATTCTCATGAACAATACCCTCTGTTGACTACTGGATGTACATCTAATGCCTAATGGCATTTAATAAACGCGGTGTATATAACAGCTGAAGCGACTATAACACTGAGTACAGGTGTTGGTAAATCCTGAAAAATAAACTCCCCGGAACTACGGGCCACAGCCTCACATTTTACATCGAAAAAAATCAAAATCATCAGTCCGCGAAGAACGCGAAAAGGCAGTTGTTTTTATCTGCATTTATCTGTGGACTATATTTTTTCACGCAGAATGTAAGTATAAAAAAAGCCCCACTGTTACCAGCGGGGCTTTTTAGCTTTCAGCTACGAGCAGAAGACAGCTTTACATCATGCCGCCCATTCCGCCCATGCCGCCGCCCATATCACCACCCCCGGCTGCTTCTTCATTAGGAATATCAGCAATCATACATTCAGTTGTGATCAACAGAGCTGCAATAGAAGCTGCATTCTGCAAAGCGAAACGCGTTACACGTGTAGGGTCAATAATGCCCATTTTGACCATGTCACCGTATTCACCGGTTGCTGCGTTGTAACCGTAGTTACCTTTTTTTGTCAGCACATTGGCCAGTACAACCGAGGCTTCATCACCGGAGTTTTCTACGATTTGACGGAAAGGATCTTCCATCGCACGACGTGCGATAGCAATACCGATGTCCTGATCGTGATTGTCGCCCTTGATTTTATCAACCGCGTCACAGGCACGAATCAGCGCGACACCGCCACCCGGTACGATACCTTCGGCAACCGCAGCACGGGTTGCGTGCAGTGCGTCGTCAACACGGTCTTTCTTCTCTTTCATTTCCACTTCGGTGGCTGCGCCGACTTTTATAACTGCAACACCGCCGGACAGTTTAGCCAGACGTTCCTGCAATTTCTCTTTGTCGTAATCAGAAGTTGCATCATCAGAAAGTTTGCGTATCTGCTCAACGCGTGACTTGATGTCTTTCGCCTTGCCGGCACCATCAACGATGATGGTAGTTTCTTTAGTCACGGTAATGCGTTTAGCCGAACCCAGATCTTCCAGAGTGGCCTTTTCCAGTGACATTCCCAGCTCTTCTGAAATAACGGTACCACCAGTCAGGACGGCAATATCTTCCAGCATAGCTTTACGACGATCACCAAAGCCAGGCGCCTTAACGGCACAGACTTTAACAATACCGCGCATGGAGTTAACGACTAGTGTAGCCAGCGCTTCGCCCTCTACATCTTCTGCAATAATCAGCAGCGGACGACCGGCCTTAGCGACTGCTTCCAGTATTGGCAGCATGTCACGAATATTGGCGATTTTCTTTTCAAATAACAGAACTAACGGATCTTCCAGTTCTGCACTCATGGTCTGCTGTTTGTTGACAAAGTACGGTGACAAATAACCGCGATCAAACTGCATGCCTTCGACGATATCGAGTTCATCTTCCAGTGATCTGCCGTCTTCAACGGTAATAACACCTTCTTTGCCTACCCGGTCCATAGCTCTGGCGATAATCGCACCGACGCTCAGGTCTGAGTTCGCAGAGATACTGGCAACCTGTTCGATAGCGCTGGCATCTGTGCAGGGCTTGGATAATTTTTTCAATGATTCAACTGCAGCGATGACTGCTTTGTCAATGCCGCGTTTCAGGTCCATGGGGTTCATGCCGGCGGTCACCGACTTCATGCCTTCACGAACAATGCCCTGCGCCAGTACCGTACCAGTGGTTGTACCATCACCGGCTACGTCTGAGGTCTGTGATGAAACTTCTTTCACCATCTGTGCGCCCATGTTTTCGAACTTATCTTCCAGTTCGATTTCTTTGGCTACAGAGACACCATCTTTAGTAACCGCGGGGGCACCGAAGGCTTTATCGATTACGACATTACGACCTTTAGGGCCTAATGTAACTTTGACCGCATTGGCCAGAATGTTGACGCCTCTAACCATACGGCTACGTGCGTCATCACCAAATTTTACTTCTTTAGCTGACATATTTTATATTCCTCAAAAAATTCTTTATTTTTAAATAAGCGGTTCAGCTGTGAATTAAACCAGTACAGCCAGAATGTCATCTTCTTTCATGATGATCAGTTCTTCACCATCGACCTTTACAGTGGTGCCTGCATAGTTACCAAAATAGACTTTGTCACCGACCTTTACATCCAGATCGCGAACTTCGCCACTATCTGTAATCTTGCCTTTGCCGGTAGCCAGTATTGTGCCTACCTGTGGTTTTTCGGTTGCTGAATCAGGAATCACAATGCCACCTGCACTGGTACGCTCTTCTTCCATACGTTTCACAACCACTCGGTCGTGCAATGGACGGATTTTAATTTTTTTCACTGGTAGTATTCCTCTGTTTATAAAAAATTAGCACTCTCTGTATGTGAGTGCTAATCATAATGACGAAATGACCAGAGTCAAGACCGCGATGGGCCACAACTCCGCACTGATGCCTCTAATAGGGGCGAATTATGAAATTACAAGGGACGGGGTGAGTTATTTGTCATCTTTGCGGTGATATTCGCCTTCGATGGTACGGCCATCGTCGCCCTCATTAGGCGAACGGCCTGAAGACTGATTTGTGAAAGGTGGCTGTCCCGGTGGCGGCTGAAAACCAAAGGTCTGCACACTGGCTCTGGCCATGAAAGCACGGATTATTCCCCGGCGGGTGGCGGGAATCAGACAGATGAGTCCCAGCGTATCGGTGAGAAAGCCGGGAGTGATCAATAGCGCACCGCCGACTGCCAGCGCAAGACCTTCCAGCATCTCCATGGCCGGCATTACGCCCTGCTCCATATTTTGTTGCGCACGTTTGAGCGTGCTGAGGCCCTGCATGCGCAGCAAGCTCACCCCAATGATGGCGGTCATAACGACAATGATCACTGTCCAGAGCGCGCCGATATAACTACCCACTTTGATGATGAGGTACAGCTCAAGTAGCGGGATAATAATGAAGAGTAACGGCCATTTTCTTAACATAAAGGTTCTCGGAGACAATATCGGGTAGTTTACCCACGGTATTTAGGGTTTTTAAAGTTCTTTTAAGTGGTTCTTTGCTATGATCAATGTGATGCACACAAGGTTCATTATTGAGCCGCTTGACGATCCAGACTTTTTAGCCGTCTTATCATCACGGGCAGAAGTAATGAAATCACGATGATAAAACTCGGCATAACTGTGAACTAATAGCGCTATTTTGTACCAAACATCAATGGCCTGTCATCCTATAAGCCAACTCGTAACTATATAATTATCACTAATCACACTCGGGTTTTTTATGAAAGCACTCACAC
>JAQICG010000052.1 GCA_027858635.1 Gammaproteobacteria bacterium
GAAATTTGGCGGCATGATAACCGACATTACCCAGCCCCTGAATGACGCAGGTTTTGCCCGTGAGCGTGCCCTGCATACGGGCGGACCTGACATCGTCCGGATAACGGAAAAACTCGCGCAGCGCATACTGCACGCCGCGACCGGTGGCTTCAACCCGTCCCTGAATGCCGCCATGATGCAGGGGCTTGCCGGTAACGCTGGCGATGTAATTAATGTCTTCAGGATGGAGGTGTTTATAGGTGTCCGCAATCCAGGCCATTTCCTTCTGCCCGGTGCCTACATCCGGTGCGGGCACGTTGGTGGCCGGGCTGATAAAACCCTTGCGTATCAGTTCGTGGGCGAAGCGGCGGGTGATCATTTCCAGCTCGTCACGTTCATATAGCAGAGGGTCGATAAGCAGGGCGCCTTTGGAGCCACCAAAAGGCACGTCAACGATGGCGCATTTATAGGTCATTAAAGAGGCCAGCGCCTCGACCTCATCCTGATCGGCATACGGGGCGTAACGAATGCCGCCTTTCGCCGGCAGGCGATGGCTGCTGTGGGTGGCGCGCCAGCCGGTGAAGACTTCAATTTTGCCGCGAATCTTCACCGGAAATTTGACCTGTAACACCGAGTTGCAGGATTTGATGGCGGTCGCGATTCCCTCGTCGAGGCCGACCACCGAAATGGCCCGGTCAACCATCAGGTCAACACTTTCTCGAAAACTGGGTTCGTTAATTGTTGTCGTCATTTTAAAAATACCGCCATGTTGAAGGTGAAACTGAATTAATTTTTGTGTTGATTGATTGTGGCATATATTTTGTGCTGATGAACAGGTGCCGGCGCAAATCCGACTGCTGTAATCAGTCTTTCAGGTGGAACAGCTGATACATGGAAGGGATGAGTATCAGGCTCACCAGCATGGAGAAACTCAGCCCCCAGACGATAACAAATGCCAGAGGCTGTAGCATTTCCGAACCTTCGCCCAGCCCCAGCGCCAGTGGCAGCATGCCAAATACGGTGGTGAGCGTAGTCATCAGAATAGGGCGTAAACGCAAGCTCGCGGCATGGGTAATGGCCTGATGAACATCAGTAATGTGCCGGCGTTCTATTTCTATCTGTTCGACCAGCATGATGGCGTTATTGACCACGATACCCGCCAGCATTATCAGCCCCAGCCAGACCGGCATGGAAATCGCCACGTTGAACAGGCCGATGCCGAAGGCTACTCCAATGAGGGCAAAGGGAACGCCGCTGATAATAATCAGCGGATTGCGCAGGGACTCGTAATGGATGGCCATCACCGCAAATACTAGAAAGATGGCGAGTAACAGAATTTGAATACCGGCTTTTCGGCCGCTTTCCAGCTGAGTGCTGCTGCCACTGTCGTACATAGCGTAACCGTCAGGCAGCTCAAAATGCTGCATCAATGTTTCGATCTCGCTGCTGACATCGCCCAGGCTGGCGCCTTCGGCCAGAGAAGCGCTGATTTCCACCACGCGCTGCTGTTGATCGTGCATGATTTCAGTGGGCGCCGGGCCGTATTCGATGCCGGCAACATCGCCCAGACGTATGGCCTGAGAATTTTTAAAGCTGATGAGACTGTTCTCCAGCGCCTCTGCACTGGAGCTGTCGCCGGGGGGCAGGCGCAGACGAATATCAAATTCTCGATCCGCTTCAAGATAAGTCGAAACGACGCGGCCGTCCACGGCAATGCGCAAGGCCTGACCGAGCTGATCGGCGCGGATGCCAAGATCGGCAGCGCGGCGCCGGTCGATCACTATTTTTATTTCATCACTGCTCTCTTCATAGGTATGTTTGATGTTTTTCAGCGCTTTGATGAGCTGTAGTTTTTCCGTGGCGAGGGAGCCCAGTTTTTCCAGAACCTGTAAATCGTCGCCCTGAATTCGTAAGCTGATATCATCTTCACCGCGGCTTAAGCTCAAACCACGCACGCCGCTTACCCGCATTCTCACGGTAAACCCGGCCAGTTTTAACTCGTCGATCTGCTGCTGCATTTTGTTAATCCAGGCCTGACTGCTGAGGCTGCGTTCACTGCTGGGCAGCAGCTGTGCCACGATCGTGCTTTTGCTGGGGGTGATGGTTTCCGAGCGACCAAAAATACGCCCGCCTGCAAGCGTAAATACCGTGCTGATCTCGGGCTGTTGTAGCAGCAGGTCTTCAATAATCGTGGTGGTGGCGTCGATATCTTCAAGTTGAATGTCAGCATCACCACTGATGCTGATGGTGACGCGACCGTCATCCATGCTCGGCAGCAGCGTACTGCCGCTTTGAAATAAAGTGTAAAACGAGAACAGCAGAATCAGGATAAAAAACAGCAGCGTTTTCCACGGATTTTTGATGCAACGATGGATCAGTCGGGCATGCTGGTTTTTTAATGATTGCAGTGCTCTGTTGACGAACTCGAAGCCCTGGCGGCCCTCATCTTTGATTTTGGCACCCAGCGCCGGCACCAGCGTGAGCGCAACGATCACCGCCGCGACCATGGCCGATGAAATGGTGATGATCAGCTCCTGAAAGAGCAGACCGGTGAGGCCGCCAATGAAGATGAAAGGCAGAATCGCCGCGAGGTTGGTGCCGGTCGAGGCGACAATGGGGCTGTTGACCTCCGCGGCGGCGGCGATTGCGTACTCCTTATCGGAGCCGGCGCTGTGTTGATGGCGAGTGATGTTTTCGAGCATGACGATGGTGCTGTCGATCAGCAGCCCCAGCCCCAGCGCCAGCCCTCCCAGAGTCATGATATTCAGGGTGAGTCCACTGAGCGCCATAATGGTAAAGGTGACCAG